>NZ_JAAKNE010000092.1:0-18405 GCF_049170755.1 Aeromonas sp. 604176 | reverse complement strand
TTCTCGATGCGGCGGCCCGGCAGGCTGACATCGATGGTCTCGGCGGCCAGCTTCTGGTTCAGCACGGCGACTTCGAGCGCTTCACGACGCTCGTTCAGCGCATCCTGAACCTGCTGTTTTGCCTGGTTGATCACGGCGCCCGCGGCGGGACGCTCTTCGGCAGACAAGGCACCCAGGCCCTTCATCTGCTCGGTAAAAAAGCCCTTTTTACCCAGATATTTGACCCGGATTTCGTCGAGGGTCGCGATATCGCTCACGCCCTCAATTTCGGCTCTGGCCTGGCCGACTACTTCTTCAAGCTGTTGCATGTCTTCCTCGTCACCACTCCCGATACAGGAGCCTTTAGGCTAAATAAGGTCAAGAGGGGAATAATACAAAAAAAGCCCCTTCGCTGACCATAGTTAAGGTGGGCTTTTCTCCCTACAAATCATTTTGTTATATCAAGCGAGTCTCATCGATTTACCGTCACTCTTTAAATAGTAGAATAAAGACATGGTTTGTTGGCATACAATCCATTTATAGAACTAGTGATCTCCCACATGTCACTTTGTATGGAGAAAACTGTAGCGCGTGTAAAACAGTGGACAAAACGTGGACGGGAGAAAGAAAAACGTGATGTAAAACCGTGAATGACATGTCTAGTCCTGAAATAGGTTTACACATTTTCAACTAGCATTTTTCTACTCAGAACCCTCTATGTACCGCATCGGGGGTTCTGTATTTCAACGCATGATGCGGCCGCTCCATGTTGTAAATATTCACAGCTTCACGCACCATTTCCCGCGCTTGCGTCAAATCCTGCGGGCTTTGCAACAACAACTCTCCTTTCAAAATCCCGTTCACCCGCTCCGCCAACGCATTCTGGTAACAGTCATACCCATCCGTCATCGAGCATTTCACCCCGTACCGTTCATGCAATGACTGATACAGCCCCGAGCAATACTGCACGCCGCGGTCTGAGTGATGGATTAGCGCCCCGCCGCCACGTCGTTGCTTCAGTGCTTTCTTGAACGCCATCGCCACCGATTCGGCGTGCATCCCTTCGTGCACGTGATGGCCCACTATCTTGCGTGAGTACGCATCCGTCACCAGGCTCAGGTACAGCGGTCCGCTCCTGGCTGGCAGATAGGTGATATCTGCGACCCAGACCTGCTCCGGGGCCACCGGTGTGACCTGCTCTGGCCCCGCCTTGAGCAAGTTGGGATGACGGTAGAAACGGTGAAAACTGTGGGTGGTCTTGTGATAAGCCCGTCTGGGTGGCACCAGCAGGCGGTGCTCGGCCAATATCCGAAACAGCCTGTCACGCCCGACCTTGAGCCCGCCATCATCCTGACCCTGCAGCAGATAATGCAGCTTGCGAGTGCCCATCCGAGGTTGTCGCAGTCGAACCTGACGCACAAAACGCACCACCTGCAATCCCTGTGCATGGCGCTCATCGGCGACCCGATTGCGCTTGTAGTAAGCCTGCCGGCTTATCCCCAGAAACAGGCAAGCCCTGACAATGGTCAGCCTCTCGACTTGCCGCTGCGAGAGGACTTGCCGGGTCGCTTTTTTACGATGGAGACGCCGTAGTCATTCTTCAGTACATCGACGACGGCCTCAAAGAACTGGGCCTTCTGACTCATCAGCGCCAGCTGTTGCTCAAGTTCCTTGATGCGCTGTTCGGGCGTCTGGTTGTCGTGGTCAGGCATGGTGATGCTCCTGCCGGCGCGCACAGAAGCCCCCTGGCTCCAATCTTGCCGACCATGTTTACGCAACCATACCAGAACAGTGGAGCGGCCCTGAATGCCATAACGCACCTGAGCCTGTTTGTAGGTGAGCTCGCCTTTTTCAATCTGCTCGACCAGTGCCAGTTTAAAAGTCAGTGAGTAATCGCGCTGTGTTCGTTTCACACCTTGTCCCATCGGGTTCTCCATGTATTGGGGGGAAAGGTGTAAACCATATTCAGGACGGGACAACAGATACAAAAAAGGAGGCCTAAGCCTCCTTTATTTTTGATAACAGTGCTGGAATTAGACCAGAGCTGCTTTAGCTTTTTCAACCAGGGCGGTGAAAGCCAGCTTGTCGTGAACGGCGATATCGGACAGGATCTTGCGATCGATCTCGATAGAAGCCTTCTTCAGACCGTTGATCAGACGGCTGTAGGACAGACCGTTCTGACGGGCAGCAGCGTTGATACGCGCAATCCACAGCTGACGGAATTGACGCTTTTTCTGGCGACGGTCACGGTAGGCATACTGACCAGCTTTGGTTACCGCTTGTACCGCTACGCGGTAAACACGGGAACGGGCGCCGTAGTAACCCTTGGCGGCTTTCATTACTTTCTTGTGACGAGCACGAGCAGTCACACCACGTTTAACTCTTGGCATTTTTCACATCCCCCCTTATGCGTACGGCAGACAAGCGACAACACGTTTGTGGTCGGCAGCGGAAACAAAAAACTTCGGTCCCAGCTGACGCTTACGCTTACTGCTCTTCTTGGTCAGGATGTGACGCAGGTGGTTGTGCTTGCACTTGAAGCGACCTGAGCCAGTCTTCTTGAAGCGCTTTGCGGCGCCCCGGTTGGTTTTCATCTTCGGCATTTCATACTCCGCATTGTGAGTGACAACAAAATCGCAAGGCGAACCGACTCATGGAGCGAGCCCCATGAGTCAATTTCTTGTGGGCCTTAAGATTTCTTCTTAGGTGCGAGGACCATCACAGCTTGACGGCCTTCGACTTTCGGGAACGATTCGACTACGGCTAACTCTTCCAGATCGTTCTTGACGCGCTCAAGAACCTTGATACCAAGATCCTGGTGTGCCATTTCACGACCACGGAAGCGCAGGGTGACCTTAGCCTTGTCCCCGTCTTCCAGAAAGCGAACCAGGTTGCGTAGTTTTACCTGATAGTCGCCTTCGTCAGTGCCAGGACGGAATTTGATCTCCTTGACCTGGACGACTTTCTGCTTTTTCTTCTGTTCTTTGGTGGTTTTGCTCTTTTCGTAGAGGAATTTGCCGTAATCCATGATCCGGCAAACGGGCGGCTCGGCGTTCGGACTGATCTCGACCAGATCCACTTCGGCCTCTGCGGCCAAGTTCAGTGCTTCCTGGATAGATACGATGCCAAGAGCTTCGCCATCCAGACCAGCCAAACGAACTTCTTTCAGACGGATCTCTTCATTGATCCGGTGAGCGCGGGCTTGCGGTTGCTTGCCCAGTTTTTTTCCGCCTTTTATAGCTTATTCCTCCACTTTCTTTTGTCCGCGGGTCTGAACTTCCTGGGTCAGCAGAGCGATGAACTCTTCAACAGGATAAGTGCCCAGGTCAGCCCCTTTACGAGTCCGTACTGCAATCTTACCGGCTTCAACTTCTTTATCGCCGCAGACCAGCATGAAAGGTACTCGCTTCAAAGTATGCTCGCGGATTTTAAAGCCAATCTTCTCATTTCTCAAGTCCGCTTTTGCGCGAAGGCCCGCATCATTCAATGCTTTGGCTACTTTCACCGCATAATCGGCCTGATTGTCCGTGATATTCATGACCACAGCCTGAGTCGGAGCCAACCAGGTCGGGAACAGACCGGCGTACTCTTCAGTCAGAATACCGATGAAGCGCTCGATAGAACCCAAGATGGCCCGGTGGATCATCACAGGTACATGGCGATCGTTGTTTTCGCCCACATAAGTGGCACCCAGACGACCAGGCAGGGCAAAGTCGAGCTGCACGGTACCACATTGCCACGCACGATCAAGGCAATCGTGCAGGGTAAATTCAATTTTTGGACCGTAGAACGCCCCTTCACCCGGCTGCAAATCGTACTTCAGACCGTTGAGCTCCAGCGCTTCGGCCAGCGCTTTCTCGGCGCGATCCCACATCTCGTCAGAGCCGATACGCTGCTCGGGACGAGTAGAGAGCTTGACCACGATGTTCTCGAAGCCAAAGGTACCGTAGACGTCATAGACCATACGAATACAGCCGGAGACCTCTTCCATGATCTGCTCTTCGGTACAGAAGATGTGAGCGTCATCCTGAGTGAAACCGCGCACCCGCATCAGACCGTGCAGGGAACCGGACGGCTCGTTGCGGTGGCAGGAACCAAACTCGGCCATACGCAGCGGCAGATCGCGGTAGGACTTCAGACCCTGGTTGAAAATCTGGACGTGACCCGGGCAGTTCATCGGCTTGATGGCGTACTCGCGGTTTTCGGACTGGGTGGTGAACATGGCCTGGGCATACTTCTCCCAGTGACCTGAACGCTCCCACAGGACGCGGTCCATCATGAACGGACCTTTCACTTCCTGATAGTCGTACTCTTTGAGCTTGCCGCGGATAAAGGTTTCCAGCTCACGGAAGATGGTCCAGCCATCGTTGTGCCAGAACACCATACCGGGTGCTTCTTCCTGCATGTGATACAGGTCGAGCTGCTTGCCGATCTTGCGGTGGTCGCGCTTGGCGGCCTCTTCCAGACGCTGCAGATAGGCCTTGAGTTGCTTCTTGTCAGCCCAGGCGGTACCGTAGATACGCTGCAGCATCTTGTTGTTGGAGTCGCCACGCCAGTAGGCGCCGGACATCTTCAGCAACTTGAAGTGGTGGCAGTGACGCATGTTGGGCACGTGCGGGCCGCGACACATGTCGATGTACTCTTCGTGATGATAGAGACCTGGCTGGTCATCACGGGCAATGTTCTGATCCAGGATTTCGACTTTGTAAGACTCGCCGCGCGCCTCGAATACATCGCGCGCTTCTTGCCAAGAGACTTTCTTCTTGATGACGTCGTAATCCTTGGCTACCAGCGCCAGCATGCGCTCTTCCAGGGCAGCCAGATCTTCATCGGTCAAGGTACGGTCAAGATCAACGTCATAGTAGAAGCCGTTGTCGATGACAGGACCGATGGCCATCTTGGTCTGGGGCCAAAGTTGCTTGATAGCATGACCCAACAAGTGGGCGCAGGAGTGGCGCAGGATGTCCAGACCTTCTTCGTCTTTGGCAGTGATGATGGCCAGCGCTGCATCGGCTTCGATCAGCTCGCACGCATCCACCAGTTCACCGTTTACCCGACCGGCAATGCACGCCTTGGCGAGACCGGGACCGATGTCCGCAGCCACATCCATGACGGAAACAGAGTGGGCAAATTGACGTTGGCTGCCGTCAGGCAGAGTAATGATTGGCATTATGTGTTTCCTTATACAGTGGTGACCCCTACCAAAGGTCACATGCGGGATGGAAAAGAGATTCAAAAAGGTGATGTTCTGGTTCTCCACAGCACTTTGCGAAGACGGCCTGACACGCAAACAGCATGTCTAACATGACAAACCAAGCCAAAACGGCCCCCATGCTACCAGAAGTCGGGCGTGCTGTATCGGATTTGCAGATATTTTCTACAGTCAAATGAGTCGCCTGCCGACTATTCACCAAGCAGGGATTGCCAGTTGAAGTCAAAGTCACTGCTCCCCTCCTCGGCCAGCGCCAGCTCTTGCAGCACCTGAAGCGCCAGCTTGTTGCCCTTTTGTGCCGCCTGATAGAGCCACTGCTTCGCCTGAGGCAGATCGACCCTGCCGCTGACCCCCATCAGATGAAGGACGCCGACTTTCAGCATGGCCGGGACATCACCATTGCGGGCAGCCTGATCCATCCAGTGAAAGGCTTGGCGCAGATCTCGCTTGACCCCAACACCGCGCAGATAGAGCTCTGCCAGCCGATATTGGCCGAAGGGATCCCCTGCCTGCGCCGACTGGCGATAGAGGCTGATGGCCTGATGGATATCCTGCTCGCTCCCCTGCCCCACCTCATGACTCCAGCCCATCAGGGCTTGCGCCCGAGGTTGGCCTTGATCGGCCAGTGGCGACCAGATCCGGGTCGCCTCATCGAAGTGACCGGTACGCCAGGCACGGTTGGCGGCAGCCATCTCCTGCTCGGTGGAGAGCGGAAGCAGACGCCAGATAACAAGGGCAAGCAGACCGATAAACAGCCAGCGGGAAGTGGTGGGTCTCATGATGATTTCCGTGATCCAGTTCTCATTTTGTCTATGTAAACGAAATGTAGCGCCGCGATCAAGCTAGAGATCCCCACGAAAACCCTTTTTGCACCCGGTCGACCAGCAGTTGTTGTCATTTATCCGGAGCACCTGCAAAATAACTGTATGTATGAACAGTGTCGGTGCACACCATGGCAGGACGAGGCAGTCCCCACAATATCGATCACCGTTTTAGCGGCCCCCTTGTCGAAGCGGTCGATGACGGCTGGCAACCATCAGATTGGGATGCCGCCTTTACTCCTTCTGTCCCTGGCACCGAGGTGCGAGAGATCGATGCACGCAGCATCATCAGCTACAACAGCTCGCCGGATGTCCCCTTTGGTCGCTCCATCAACCCCTATCAGGGGTGCGAACACGGCTGCATCTACTGCTATGCCAGACCCAGTCACGCCTATCTGGAGCTCTCCCCTGGCCTCGATTTCGAGAGCAAGCTGTTTGCCAAACGCAATGCAGCCGACCTGCTGCACCGGGAGTTTGCCAAACCTGCCTATCAGCCACAAACCATCTTCATTGGCGCCAATACCGACCCCTATCAACCCATCGAGCAGCGCTATCGCCTCACCCGCCAGTTGTTGGAAGTGATGCTGGCACACCGCCACCCGGTCGGACTCATTACCAAGAGCGCCATGATCTTGCGCGACCTCGATCTGTTGACCGAGCTGGCCAGAGAGGGACTGTGTCAGGTGATGGTGTCGGTGACGACCTTGAACGAAACCCTGCGGCGACAGTTGGAGCCCCGCGCCAGCACGGGTGCCGGCCGCTTGAAAGTGATCGAGAAGCTGGCCAACGCTGGCGTGCAGGTGGGGGTACTGGCCGCCCCCATGATCCCGCGGCTCAATGAACCGGAGCTGGAGCAGATCATCAAATCGGCCGCCGAGGCAGGCGCCAGCTGCGCCGATTACATCCTGCTGCGCCTGCCCCACGAGCTGGCGCCGCTATTTGGGGACTGGCTCGATACCCACTATCCGGGCCAGAAGGAGGCTATTTTGAATCAGTTGCGAGCCAGCCGCGGTGGCGGGCTCAACAGTACCGCCTTCGGCACCCGCATGCGCGGCGAGGGGCACTTTGCCGATCTGCTGGCCCAGCGCTTTCGCCTTATCAGCAAGCGCCTTGATCTGGGCAGACGCCATATTCAGCTCAGGCTGGATGGGTTTATCCGCCCCGGGGAGCAGCTGTCGCTCTTCTAATCCCCCCTTTTACGCCCTGCATACATCAGATGCACAACCCTTGCCTGCCAAGAGGTTGAGAGGAAGGCCTGCCGCAACACATCCTGTGGAAACCCCGCTTTTCAGAATTTTCCAACGAAGTAGCCATGTCGCGACAAGAAAGCGCTACCCGGTAAAGAGAGGGCTAACGCCTTAGCCTGCGCGCTGATCCCGACCCTGCTGCACCATTTCAACCGGCAGTCGCGAGGGTTCATGGGCCACTTCGTGCTCATCCTCTTCATACTGCGGCACCTCTGATTCGCCCCATACCCGGCTCCACCAAATTTCCCACGTGATCCAACTGGTCATATGCAGCTCCTGACGGTGAAGGTGATAGCAACAACGCACCACTCGCCCGGCAGGATAGCGGCTGGGAATGACAGGGAAATGACAAAAAAATCAGTTGTAAAAAGGCAACTGGCGGTGGCGAGGAAAAGCCGAAACAGTTCACATATTCGGCGAAATCACTCTGAAAGCGGTCACAAATCTGCAGGTTGTGGATTGCAGCTCACTCTGTTCCCACCAAAGCTGGGTTGCCCATTCAGGCATCTATAAAAACAGGGACACAATAATGAAACACACAGCGGGAATATGGGCGATCGCAGGCATGCTGATCGCCCCCTTGGCGCACGCCGACGTCATACTGCACGCCTTCAACTGGAAGTACAGTGAAGTGACCGCCAAAGCCGACCTTATCAAGTCGGCCGGCTACAAACAGGTACTCATCTCGCCGCCTCTCAAGTCATCAGGCAACGAATGGTGGGCCCGTTACCAGCCGCAGGATCTGCGCCTTGTCGACTCACCCCTTGGCAATAAACAGGATCTCGAGCAGCTGATCGCCGCCATGAAGGCGCGGGGCATCGCCGTCTATGCCGATGTGGTGCTCAACCACATGGCCAACGAAAGCTGGAAACGCCAGGACCTCAACTATCCCGGCAACGAGCTGCTGCAAAGCTACGCCAGCAACCCGGCCTATTTCGAGCGCCAGAAACTGTTTGGCGATCTGGGGCAAAACTTCCTCTCCGGTCAGGATTTTCATCCCGAAGGGTGCATCAGTGACTGGAGCGATCCGGGTCATGTCCAGTATTGGCGTCTCTGTGGCGGTGCCGGTGACAAGGGGCTGCCGGATCTGGATCCCAACAACTGGGTAGTCAGCCAGCAACAGGCCTATCTCAAGGCGCTCAAGGGGATGGGGATCAAGGGCTTTCGGGTCGATGCGGTCAAACACATGAGCGATTACCAGATCAATGCCGTGTTCACCCCCGAGATCAAACAGGGGATGCATGTGTTTGGCGAGGTGATCACCACAGGGGGCGCAGGCAGCGCCGATTACGAGCGCTTCCTCAAACCCTACCTCGACAGCAGCTGCCAGGGTGCCTATGACTTTCCGCTGTTTGCCTCCCTGCGCGGGGCGCTAGGGTATGGCGGCAGCATGAACCTGCTGGCAGATCCGGGAGCTTATGGTCAGGCGCTGCCGGGTAGCCGCGCCGTCACCTTTGCCGTGACCCACGACATCCCCACCAACGACGGCTTCCGCTATCAGATCTTAAGCCAGACTGACGAGAAGCTGGCCTATGCCTATCTGCTCGGCCGCGATGGTGGCTCGCCACTGGTCTATTCGGATCACGGCGAGACCCAGGCCAAGGATGGACTGCGCTGGCAGGATTACTACCAGCGCTCCGATCTCAAGGGGATGATCCGCTTCCACAATGCGGTGCAGGGTCAACCGATGCAGCTGATCGGCAGCGGTGACTGCTTCGTGCTGTTCAAACGGGGCAAACAGGGGCTGGTCGGCCTCAACAAGTGCGACTATGAGCAGGAGTACTGGCTCGATACCGCCAAATTCGAGATGAACTGGTATCGCAACTATCGTGACGTGCTCGACCAAGACGCCGTGGTCAACGTGCAGAGCCAGTGGGTACGGGTCGCCATTCCCGCCCGCAGCGCCAAAATGTGGCTGCAGGAGTGATCCAGCCGTAAGATCAGCGGAGAGTCATAAAAAGCAGACAAATAAAAAGAGCGGCCACCAGGGTCGCTCTTTTTGCTCAGAGACGTTGCTCGGGTAACTGATGACGATTACTCGTCGCCCGCTTCCCCTGCATCGACCGCATCAGTGCCGGTCGCGGTATCGGTACCTTCAGATACCTCACCGTCAACAGCCAGTGCGTCGTTCTCGTCTTCGTCGCTCTCGGCGATGCGCTGCAGGCCAACCACGGTCTCGTCTTCACCGGTACGGATCAGACGGACACCGCCGGTGTTACGGCCAATGACGCTCACCTCGGCAACACGGGTACGCACCAGGGTGCCGCCGTTGGTGATCAGCATGATCTGGTCGGTATCTTCGACCTGGATCGCATCGATCACCTTGCCGTTGCGCTCATCCACCTTGATGGAGATAACGCCCTGGGTACCACGGCTCTTGGTCGGGTATTCGGCCAACGCAGTCCGCTTGCCGTAACCGTTCTCGGTGGCGGTGAGGATGGCACCTTCGCCGCGCGGAACGATGAGGGAAACCACCTTGTCACCGGCGCCCAGCTTGATGCCACGGACACCGGCGGCGGTACGACCCATCGGACGCACGCCCTTGAAGGTGCCCTTGCTTTCGGTGCCTTCGCCGTTGTCGCTGCCATCATCGTCGTTGCCAGCATCATCGTCGGTTTCGACCTCATCGCTGGCATCCGCATCGGCGCGACCGCTGCCTTCGGCGAAGCGAACGACTTTGCCCGCGTCGGAGAAGAGCATGATCTCGTTGCTGCCGTCGGTGATATCCACCCCGATCAGCTCATCGCCCTCTTTGAGGTTGATGGCGCGGATACCGGAGGAGAGCGGACGGCTGAAGTCAGAGAGGCTGGTCTTCTTCACGGTACCGTTGGCGGTGGCGAAGAAGACATACTTCTCGGCGTCATATTCCTTCACCGGCAGGATAGCGGTGATACGCTCACCCTCTTCCAGCGGCAGCAGGTTGATGATCGGACGACCACGGGCGCCACGGGATGCTTCCGGCAGCTGGTAAACCTTGAGCCAGTAGACCTTGCCACGGGTGGAGAAGCACAAAATGGTGTCGTGGGTGTTGGCCACCAGCAGACGCTCCACAAAGTCCTCTTCCTTGATCCGGGTGGCCGACTTGCCACGACCACCGCGGCGCTGGGCCTCGTAGTCGGAGAGCGGCTGATACTTCACATAACCCTGGTGAGACAGGGTAACCACCACATCTTCCGGGGTGATCAGATCTTCGATGTTGATCTCGGCACTGGACATGCTGATCTCGGTGCGACGCTCGTCGCCATACTGCTCGCGCACGGCCAGCAGTTCATCGCGGATCACTTCCATCAGACGAGCCGGGCTCGCCAGGATGTGCAGCAGCTCGGCGATCAGGTCCAGCAGAGATTGGTACTCTTCCAGGATCTTCTCGTGCTCAAGGCCGGTCAGCTTGTGCAGACGCAGGTCAAGGATGGCCTGGGCTTGTTGTTCGGTCAGGAAGTATTGACCTTCACGGATACCGAACTCGGGCTCCAGCCACTCGGGCCGTGCCGCGTCGTCGCCCGCTTTTTCCAGCATGGCGGCCACGTTGCCGAGTTCCCAGCCCTTGGCAACCAAGCCCGCTTTCGCGTCGGCCGGGGTCGCGCTGTGACGGATCAGCTCGATGATGGGATCGATGTTGGCCAGCGCAACCGCCAGACCTTCCAAAATGTGCGCCCGATCCCGCGCCTTGCGCAGTTCGAACACGGTCCGGCGAGTCACCACTTCACGGCGGTGCAGCAGGAACGCATCCAGGATCTCTTTAAGGTTCATCACCTTGGGCTGGTTGTTATCGAGCGCCACCATGTTGATGCCGAACGTGGTCTGCATCTGGGTGTGCTTGTAGAGATTGTTCAGCACAATCTCGCCGGACTCGCCGCGCTTGATCTCGATAACGATGCGCATGCCGTCTTTGTCAGACTCATCGCGCAGGGCACTGATGCCCTCGATCTTCTTCTCTTTGACCAGCTCGGCGATCTTCTCGATCAGTCGAGCCTTGTTCACCTGATAGGGGATCTCGTGAACGATGATGGTCTCGCGACTGGTCTTCTCGTCCACTTCAACTTCAGCTTTGGCCCGCACATAGATGGAGCCACGACCGGTACGGTACGCCTGCACGATGCCGGAACGACCGTTGATAATGCCGCCGGTGGGGAAATCCGGGCCGGTGATGTAGGTCATCAGCTCGTCAATGGTGAGGTCGCCGTTTTCGATCAGCGCCAGGCAGCCATTGACAATCTCGGTGAGGTTGTGAGGCGGAATGTTGGTCGCCATGCCCACCGCAATACCGGAGGAGCCGTTGACCAGCAGGTTGGGAACCTTGGTAGGCATGACCGCCGGGATCATCTCGGTGCCGTCATAGTTCGGCACCCAGTCCACGGTCTCTTTGTCCAGATCAGCCAGCAGCTCGTGGGAGATGCGGGCCATCCGCACTTCGGTATAACGCATCGCCGCGGCGCTGTCGCCGTCGACTGAACCGAAGTTGCCCTGACCATCGACCAGCATGTAACGCATGGAGAAATCCTGCGCCATCCGGACAATGGTGTCATACACAGCGCTATCGCCGTGCGGGTGATATTTACCGATTACGTCACCGACCACACGGGCCGATTTTTTATAGGGCTTGTTCCAGTCGTTCCCCAACTCGTTCATAGCAAACAGAACGCGGCGGTGAACCGGTTTCAAGCCATCACGCACATCCGGCAGAGCTCGTCCTACGATCACGCTCATGGCGTAATCAAGATAGGAACTCTTGAGCTCTTCTTCGATGTTGACCGGCGTGATCTCTCTGGCCAGATCGCTCATAGAAAGCCTTATCCCTAATTAGTTGTTCTTTGGCTTAAACAGCGCGACATGGTAACACACTGAGCCAAATACCTTAAGCCACAAATCGGGTATCAGATCGGGCTGGTGTGACAAAGTCCGTCCGTTATAATGCCCGCCAGGACAATAGATTGCGCCCATGACTCAGAAGCGGGCGCCCTGCCACAGGATCTTCGAAAAATGAACAGTGATGCCAATGTCGATCTGACAGAAATCGCCAAGTTTGAAGCCATCGCCTCCCGCTGGTGGGACATGGAAGGTGAATTCAAACCCCTGCATCAAATCAATCCGGTACGCCTTGACTGGATCACCGACAAAAGTGGCGGTCTGTTTGGCAAGCGCATTCTCGATATCGGATGTGGTGGCGGTATTCTCTCCGAGAGCATGGCCCGCCGTGGTGCCAGGGTCACCGGCATCGACATGGGCAAGGAGCCCCTCGGCGTCGCCCGCCTCCACGCTCTGGAGCAGGGTGTCGAGCTCGAGTACCGCCAGATCACTGCCGAAGCCCATGCCGCCGAAGTGCCGGGCCAGTATGACGTGGTCACCTGCATGGAGATGCTGGAGCATGTGCCGGACCCCGCCTCCGTGCTGCGCGCCATCGCTACCCTGGTGCGCCCGGGCGGACGGGTGTTCGTCTCCACCATCAACCGCAACCCCAAATCCTATCTGATGATGATCATCGGGGCCGAATACCTGATGAAGATGGTGCCCAAGGGTACCCACGATCACAAAAAATTCATCACCCCGGCCGAACTGTGTCGCATGGGTGAAGCCGCGGGCCTGTTGGTGCGCGACATGAGCGGCGTCCACTACGCCCCCCTCACCAACCAGTTCAAGCTCGGCAAGAATGTCGACGTCAACTATATGGTGGAGTTTGTCCGCCCGGAGCACGGCTGATGAGCGCCTCTCGCCCTCTTCCCCTGCGCGGTGTGCTGTTCGATCTGGACGGCACCCTGCTCGACACAGCCCCGGATCTGGGAGCCGCCGTCAACCATGTACTGATCAGCGAAGGCTTTGCACCGCTCTCTGACGACATCATTCGTCAGACCACCTCCCACGGAGCGCTCGGGCTGCTGAAAGCGGGCCTCGGCGATGAACTGCTTGAAGAGCTGGGGGCCACCCGCCTGCGCAATGCCCTGCTCGACTACTACGCGGCCAATCTCTGCGTCGGTACCCGTCCCTATGAGGGAATGGTGGATCTTATCGAGTGGCTCGACGAGAAACAGCTCCCCTGGGGCATCGTCACCAACAAGCCGGGCTTTCTCACCGAGCCACTGCTGGCAGCCCTGCCACAGCTTGCCAGCTGCGGCGTCACCGTCAGTGCCGATACCCTGCCAGTACGCAAGCCCGACCCCGCCCCCATGTTCTTTGCCTGTGAGAAGCTGGGGGTCGAGGCGGCTCACTGCCTCTATGTGGGGGATCATGTGCGGGATATCGAAGCGGGCCGCAATGCTGGCATGCGCACCGCCGTCGCTGGTTGGGGGTATCTCAATGATGAGGAAGACCCCGCCCAGTGGGGCGCTGATCTGCAGTTTGATACCGTGCAAGCCCTGCACCACTGGCTGCGCTATGAGTTGACGGCCAAGGTGTAACGGCAGCCTTACCGGCTGACATGTGATAACGGGGTGGAGAGACTCTCCGCCCCCTGAATCTCTTCCTTTACGCTCCCGCGTCCTGCGCCACCGTCACTCCTCTATTGATGGATAATAAAGGCAACTTACCGCCTGTTGGATACCCATTTGACAAGCTCATAGCCGTCACAAAGCGGCCACAACACCCCATCGTCTGATGCAAAGCCCTTGCCACGCTGAGCCCGCGGCTAGAACAACTGGACAGCTTTTGACCCTTATTGCATAAGGGATAATCAGCCGCCGTTTGCTAGTAAAAAGCACCCTGTTCCGCAAGCAAAAAAAGTTATTTAAATTTTCCATCTTCGATCGGGAGACTTGCATTTAGCGGAGCGGACGAATGAAAACCCGCTCACTGTGAGCGGTCACTAACTGAGGTGGCAAGACTCACAATTTATCCACAGCTCGTCACTTATCCACACATTGCAATGGCGGGCTGACCTCACTATCTTGTAGCTCGAACTTAAAATAACACTACATCTTGTGATTCATCGCACAATCTCTACCCAATACCTGCACATCGCCGGGCAAGGGTGGTGTCATTGTGCGATGGTTTTTCGGGAATCAACTAAAGGTCATCAGCCAATGAACTTGTTTGTGACGAAGCGTAACGGACACAAAGAACCCATCGATCTGGATAAAATTCACCGCGTGCTGGACTGGGCCGCCGAGGGTCTGGACAACGTGTCGGTCTCTCAGGTGGAACTCAAGTCCCACATCCAGTTCTATGACGGTATCCGTACCGCAGACATTCACGAAACCATCATCAAGGCGACGGCTGACCTCATCTCCGAGCAGACCCCGGACTACCAGTACATGGCCGCCCGTCTGGCCATCTTCCACCTGCGCAAGAAGGCCTACGGCCAGTTCGAACCGCCCCACCTCTACCAGCACGTGGCTCGTCTGGTGGACATGGGCAAGTACGACAAACACCTGCTGGAAGACTACACCCAGGCTGAATTCGAAGAGCTGAACGCGCACATGGATCACTGGCGCGACATGAACTTCTCCTACGCGGCGGTCAAGCAGCTGGAAGGCAAGTATCTGGTACAAAACCGTGTCACCGGCGAGATCTACGAGAGCCCGCAGTTCCTCTACATCCTGGTAGCGGCCTGCCTCTTCTCCAAGTACCCGAAAGATACCCGTCTGGACTACATCAAGCGCTTCTATGATGCGGTCTCTACCTTCAAGATCTCCCTGCCGACCCCGATCATGAGCGGCGTGCGCACCCCGACCCGTCAGTTCAGCTCCTGCGTACTGATCGAGTGCGACGACAGCCTGGACTCCATCAACGCCACCGCCAGCTCCATCGTGCGTTACGTCTCCCAGCGCGCCGGTATCGGCATCAACGCTGGTCGCATCCGCGGTCTGGGCAGCCCAATCCGTGGCGGCGAGGCGTTCCACACCGGTTGCATCCCCTTCTACAAATACTTCCAGACTGCCGTGAAGTGCTGCTCCCAGGGCGGCGTGCGCGGCGGTGCGGCCACCCTGTTCTACCCACTGTGGCACACCGAAGTGGAAAGCCTGCTGGTTTTGAAGAACAACCGCGGCGTGGAAGAGAACCGTGTCCGTCACATGGACTACGGCGTGCAGATCAACAAGCTGATGTACCAGCGCCTCATCAAGGGCGGTGACATCACACTGTTCTCCCCGTCCGATGCGCCGGGTCTGTACGATGCGTTCTTCGCGGATCAGGACAAGTTCGAAGAGCTCTACGTCAAGTACGAGCAGGATCCGGCCATTCGCAAGAAGACCCTCAAGGCAGTCGATCTCTTCTCCCTGATGATGCAGGAGCGTGCCGGTACCGGTCGCATCTATATCCAGAACGTCGATCACTGCAACACCCACAGCCCGTTTGATCCGAGCGTGGCGCCAGTGCGCCAGTCCAACCTCTGCCTCGAGATTGCGCTGCCGACCAAGCCGCTCAACAACATCGACGACGAGAACGGCGAGATCGCCCTGTGCACCCTCTCCGCCTTCAACCTGGGTGCCATCGAGAAGCTGGAAGATCTGGAAGAGATGGCCGATCTGGCCGTACGCGCCCTCGATGCCCTGCTCGACTATCAGGACTACCCGATTGCCGCCGCCAAGAAGGGCAGCATGGGTCGTCGTACTCTGGGGATCGGCGTCATCAACTACGCCTACTACCTTGCCAAGAACGGTGCCCGCTACTCTGACGGCTCAGGTCTGGCCCTGACTCACCGCACCTTCGAGGCGATCCAGTACTACCTGCTGAAAGCCTCCGTGCAGCTGGCCCGCGAGTTCGGCCCCTGCCCGCTGTTTGGCGAGACCACCTATGCCCAGGGCATTCTGCCGATCGACACCTACAAGAAGGATCTGGATGCGCTGTGCAACGAGCCGCTGCATCTGGATTGGGAAAGCCTGCGCGAAGAGATCAAATCCGTGGGTCTGCGCAACTCCACCCTGACCGCCCTGATGCCGAGCGAGACCTCCAGCCAGATTTCCAACGCCACCAACGGTATCGAGCCGCCGCGCGGTTTGGTCTCGGTCAAGGCGTCCAAAGACGGCATTCTCAAACAGGTAGTGCCCGAGTATGATCGCCTGAAAGATCAATACGAACTGCTCTGGAAGCAACCGAGCGTTGACGGCTACCTGCAGCTGGTCGGTATCATGCAGAAGTTTGTGGATCAGGCGATCTCCGCCAACACCAACTACGATCCGGCCCGTTTCGAAGGCAACAAGGTGCCGATGAAGCAGCTGCTGAAGGACTTGCTGACCGCCTACAAATACGGCCTCAAGACCCTCTACTATCACAACACCCGTGATGGTGCAGACGACACCCAGACCGACCTGCAAGATGACGGTTGTGCTGGCGGGGCTTGCAAAATCTAAGTCACGGCAAGATCTGATAACCGGGCGGGAGCGACAAGCTCCCGCTCTCCTGTTTTCTCCATACAGACATTCTGGTAACCATGGCCTATTCAACTTTCTGCCAAACCCAAAACGACCAGCTCAAAGAGCCGATGTTTTTTGGCCAATCGGTCAACGTAGCCCGTTATGACCAGCAAAAGCACGAAGTGTTCGAGCGGCTGATCGAAAAGCAACTCTCCTTCTTCTGGCGCCCGGAAGAGGTGGATGTCTCCCGTGATCGCATCGACTATCAGGCCCTGCCCCCCCACGAGCAGCACATCTTCATCTCCAACCTGAAGTACCAGACCCTGCTGGACTCCATTCAGGGGCGCAGCCCCAACGTGGCCCTGCTGCCGCTGGTATCCATTCCGGAGCTGGAAACCTGGATTGAGACTTGGGCCTTCTCCGAGACCATCCACTCTCGCTCCTACACCCACATCATCCGCAATATCGTCAACACCCCCGCCCAGGTGTTCGACGACATCGTGACCAACGAGCAGATCTTGAAGCGCGCCGGCTCCATCAGCCATTTCTACGACGACCTGATCGAAGCGACCGCGCTCTACAACCTGCATGGTGAAGGTACCCACACCGTCGCTGGCCGCGAGGTGACCATCACCTTGCGCGAGCTCAAGAAGAAGCTCTATCTCTGCCTGATGAGCGTCAACGCGCTGGAAGCAATCCGCTTCTACGTCAGCTTCGCCTGCTCCTTTGCCTTCGCCGAGCGTGAACTGATGGAAGGCAACGCCAAGATCATCAAGATGATCGCCCGCGACGAAGCGCTGCATCTCACCGGCACCCAGCACATGCTGAACCTGATGCGCAGCGGTCAGGACGACCCGGAGATGGCCGAGATCGCGCTGGAGTGCGAGCAAGCCTGTTTCGACCTGTTCAAAGAGGCCGCCATTCAAGAGAAAGAGTGGGCCGAGTACCTGTTCCAGGGCGGCTCCATGATCGGCCTGAACAAAGACATCCTCTGCCAGTATGTCGAGTACATCACAAACCTGCGGATGGCCGCGGTCGGCCTGCAGCCAGCCTTTGCCGGCACCAAGCAAAACCCGATCCCCTGGATCAACACCTGGCTGTCGTCCGATAACGTGCAGGTCGCCCCGCAAGAGGTGGAGGTCAGCTCCTATCTGGTGGGTCAGATCGACAGCGAAGTCAATGCCGATGACCTGGGTGATTTCGAGCTGTGAGTGACGCCACCAACACGCTGACCCCTGCCCCGCACGCTGCTGCCGAACAGCAGGCGGTCGTGGCTCCACGGGTACATACCCGGGATGGTGCCGTGCTGCACGCCCATCCCGGCGAAAGCGTGTTGGAGACCCTGGAGCGCCATGGTCATCATGTGGAGTTCCAGTGTCGCAGCGGCTATTGCGGCGCCTGCCGCACTCCGCTGATGGCTGGCAAGGTGCACTACCCCAATGTGCCGCTGGCATTTGTCGCCCAGGGGGAGTGCCTCCCCTGCTGCTGCACACCGGTCGGCGCCATCCGGCTGGATATCCAGAAGAGCTGACGCAGCCACAGACTGGCAACTCGCACAAAATAGAAAGCCGCCGGAGCAATCCGGCGGCTTTTTTGTCTCTTCTGTCCCGTCCTGAATATGGTTTACACCTTTCCCCCCAATAAATGGAGAACCCGATGGGACAAGGTGTGAAACGGACACAGCGCGATTACTCGCTGACTTTTAAATTGGCACTAGTCGAGCAGATTGAAAAAGGCGAGCTCACCTACAAACAGGCTCAGGTGCGTTATGGCATTCAGGGCCGTTCCACCGTTCTGGTATGGTTGCGTAAACATGGTCGGCAAGATTGGAGCCAGGGGGCTTCTGTACGTGCCGGCAGGAG
>NZ_JAAKNE010000091.1:0-18466 GCF_049170755.1 Aeromonas sp. 604176 | reverse complement strand
GATTGCTGGCCTAGAGGAATGATTGCTACCCGGGGCAACCCGGTACAGAACCCGGCTTACAGGCCGACTCCGACCTCATTCCGAAGAGCCCCGCGATTTATCGCGGGGCTCTTTTTTATGCATGAGAAAATATGGCTTCGTTGGCAAGATATTTTCGACCTTGTCATTTTGCATGAAAATATATGTTTTAAATCAATCGAATAGTTTTGTATTTGGCACGATGGCAGCGATAGATGGTGATAGAACCCAGGATGGTTGTTCGCACCCACATATTGTGTGTGTTCTCAGTTCATTCACTTATTTCAATTAATCAACAGAGTTTAACGCCAAATAACTTGTGGAAAATCAACCCACTCAATCCGCAGCATGCAATTGCTGCGTCAATATGTTCCCTCTGCCTCATCTCCTTGCTTGAAAAGCCCCCTGCACGTCCTTAAACTTCAAGGTGGGGAAAAGTGGATCAAAGTGGTTTTTAGAGGGGCAATCTGCCTGCTCACTCACCTTCAGGGACTGCAATTTGTTGCGTGGCGCTCATGCCATCAGCCTGGACAGTAAAGGGCGGCTGGCAATTCCGACCAAATTTCGTGATTGGCTGCGCGATGAAAGCGACGGCCAGCTGGTCTGCACCATCGATATTGCCCATCCCTGTCTGCTGCTTTATCCCCTGAATGAATGGGAAGAGGTCGAGCGCAAGCTCAAGACTCTCTCCAGCATGAATCCGCAAGAGCGCCGTTTGCAGCGCCTGCTGCTGGGACATGCAACTGAATGCGAGCTGGATGGCAATGGCCGTCTGCTGCTCAGTCAGCCACTGCGCAACCATGCGGGGCTGGACAAGAAAATTATGCTGGTGGGCCAGCTCAACAAGTTTGAGTTGTGGGATGAAGCCCGCTGGCAACAACAGGTCAATGACGACATCTTGGGTCTGCCCGGGGACGATTGGGCAAGCTCACCACGACTACAGGATTTCTCTTTATAAATGACCCAAGCCGCTGAACACATCACAGTGCTGCTGCACGAAGCCGTTGAAGGTCTGGCCATCAAGCCGGACGGTGTCTACGTCGACGGTACTTTTGGCCGTGGTGGTCATTCTCGTCTGATCCTGCAGCACCTTGGCCCGAATGGCCGCCTGATCGCCATCGACCGCGACCCGCAGGCGATCGCCGAAGCGGCCAAGATCCAGGATCCCCGCTTCGAAATCGTGCACGGCCCCTTCTCCGGTATCGCCTCCTATCTGGATGAGCGCGGTTTGCTGGGCAAGGTGGATGGCTTCCTGCTGGATCTGGGGGTCTCTTCACCCCAACTGGATGATGCCGAGCGCGGCTTCAGCTTTATGAAAGATGGTCCGCTCGATATGCGGATGGACCCCAGTTCCGGCCAGAGCGCCGCCGAGTGGCTTGCCAAGGCCGATGTGGATGATATCGCCTGGGTGCTGAAGACCTTCGGTGAGGAGCGCTTTGCCAAGAAGATCGCCCGCGCCATCGTCCACGACCGGGTGACCGAGCCTTACGTGCGTACCCGTCAGCTGGCTGAGATGATTGCCCGGGTCAATCCGAGCAAGGAGAAGGGCAAGCATGCGGCAACCCGCAGTTTCCAGGCCATCCGCATCTATATCAACAGCGAGCTGGACGAGATCGAAACCGCGCTCAACGGTGCATTGGACGTGCTGGCACCACATGGCCGTCTGTCTGTGATCAGCTTCCACTCGCTGGAAGACCGGCTGGTGAAACACTTCATTCGCAAGCACGAGAAGGGGCCTGAAGTGCCCTACGGCATTCCCTTGACCGAGGCCCAGCTGGCTGGCGGTCGCAAATTGAAGTCGGTCGGCAAGGCGCTCAAGCCTTCTGATCATGAGGTCTCTGAAAACACCCGTTCGCGCAGCTCGGTGCTGCGGGTCGCCGAGCGGCTGGCGGAGTAAGCGATGAGCGAAGTACGTGTCCACCTAGCCAAGGAGATCGTTGCCGATCTCTGGCGGCACAAGCTGCAGATTTTTCTGTCGGTTGCCGTACTGGTGACCGCGTTTGCCGTGATCCTGGTGACCAACATGACCCGTGGCCTCACCGCCAAACAGAATGACCTGATGGCGGAAGAGGATCGCCTCAATATCGAATGGCGCCACCTCTTGCTGGAGCAGGGCACTCTGGCGGAACACTCCCGGGTCGCCACGCTGGCCATGGACAAGTTGCAAATGGGTCGCCCTCTGGTGACCACCGAGAAGGTAATTACTCTGCCATGAAACGGAAGGCTACAGCCAAAACCGCTAAAGCGAACGTTAAAGCGCCATCTATCTATCCGTGGCGCTTCCGCACGCTGGTCGTATTCATCGGCATCGCCTTTGTCGGGCTGATCCTCCGTCTGGCCTGGATCCAGGTGATCAATCCGGATCGTCTGCGTCAGGAGGGGGACATGCGCTCTCTGCGAACAACCTCCACCCAAGCGGTGCGCGGCATGATCACCGATCGCAATGGTGAACAGCTGGCTGTTTCCGTTCCGGTCGAGGCGGTCTGGGCCGATCCCAAGACGGTGCACGAGTCCGGCGCTATCCACAATGAGCGGGCCTGGATGGCGCTCTCAGCAGTCCTCAAAATCGATATCAATACTCTCAAGCAACGTATCGCCAACCCCAGCAAGCGCTTCGTCTATCTGCAGCGTCAGGTAACGCCCGCTGTCTCTGAATACATCAAGGGGCTCAAGCTGGGTGGTGTCTATCTGCGTCCCGAGTCGCGCCGCTTCTATCCGACTGGCGAAATCAGTGCCCACCTGGTGGGGGTAACCAACATCGATGGCAACGGGATCGAGGGGATCGAGCGCAGCTACAACGAGTGGCTGACGGCGACACCGGGCGAGATGCGGGTGCGCAAGGACCGGCAGGGCAGGGTCATCGAGCGTCTTGGTATCGTCAAAGAGGGCAAGAACGCCAACGATCTGCAGCTCAGCATCGATCAGCGGGTGCAAGCATTGGCCTACCGTGCCCTCAAGCGGGCAACCGACGAGAACAAGGCAACGTCCGGCTCCATGGTGATGCTGGATATCAAGACCGGCGAAGTGCTCGCCATGGTCAATACCCCCTCCTATAACCCGAACAACCGCGGCCAGTATCAGAGTTTCCGGGTACGCAACCGGGTGGTGACCGATACCTACGAGCCGGGCTCCACAGTCAAGCCGCTGATTTTGCTAAGTGCCTTGCAGGCGGGTGTCACCAGCTGGAAGGATTTCATTCCCGGTGGCCCGCTCTTTATTGGTGCCAAGCAGATCAAGGACGTCAGTATTCACAAGGCGACCAACCTTTACGATATCCTGCGCTACTCCTCCAACATCGGCATGTCGCGCATCGCGCTACGGATGCCGGCCCAAGAGATGATCAACACCCTCAGTATGTTCGGTTTCGGCATGGATACCGGCAGCGGACTGATGGGCGAGAGCGGTGGTATGTTGCCTCAGCGTCGGCGCTGGTCCGATATCGAGCGGGCGACCCTTTCATTTGGTTATGGTCTGCGGGTTACCCCGCTGCAACTGGCTTCCGCCTACGCCACCTTGGCCAACAAGGGCAAGCGAGTGCCCATCTCCATCGTCAAGGTGACCACGCCGCCCAAGGGTGAGCAGGTGATCGACCACAACAACGCCTCCGCCATGCTGCAGGCGCTGGAGTACGTGGTCGACAACGCTATTCCCAAAGCCAAGATTCCGGGTTATCGGGTCGGTGGCAAGAGTGGTACCGCCAAGGTCGCCGTTGCCGGAGGCTACGGCAAGGATTACATGGCCTGGTTTGCCGGTTTTGCCCCTGCCAGTAATCCCCGTTTCGTCATGGTGGTGGTGATTAACGAGCCAAAAGGCAGTGCTTACTATGGCGGTGCCGTGGCGACCCCGCCGTTTGCAGAGGCCATGGGCGGGGTACTGCAACTCTTCAACATTCGTCCTGACGCGGTGCCCACAGCGGTGCCCGCCAAACTTGCCCGTACGGAGGCTCCTCTTGTCCCGCGCACTTGATGCATTACTGCGCCCCTTCGGTATCCAGGCGCCGGCGCTCACTCTGACCGATATCCAGCTGGATAGTCGGCGGGTTGGCCCCGGCTCGCTCTTCGTGGCTATTTGCGGTCATCAGGTGGATGGCAGACGTTTCATCGAACAGGCGGTTGCTCAGGGAGCGACCGCTGTTGTGTTTGAGGAGGATGGTGAATTTATCCCACCATCGACTCCGGTTCCCTGTATCGGGATGCGGGATCTGCCAGCTCACCTCTCTGCTCTTGCGGGCTATTTCTACGATCAGCCAGCCCAAAAATTGGATCTGGTCGGGATCACCGGCACCAACGGCAAGAGCACCACTGCACTGCTGGTCGCCAACTGGCGCACCCTGCTGGGTGGTAAGGCCGGGGTGATGGGCACCATCGGCAACGGCCTGTTTGGCCATCTGATCGAAGCGGAAAATACCACTGGCAGCGCCGTGCAGGTACAAGCCAATCTGGCTGCGCTGCAAGAGCAGGGGGCGGATCTGGTGGCGATGGAGGTCTCCAGCCATGGTCTGGTGCAGCACCGTGTCGCCGCGCTGCCCTTTTCCGCCGCTGTCTTTACCAACCTGAGCCGGGATCACCTCGACTACCACGGCACCATGGAAGCCTATGGCGCGGCCAAGGAGCAGCTGCTGCAGCTGGTCGACGAGTCGAATGCGGTGATTAACCGAGATGACGAATTGGGTGCCAAGTGGCTCGAAAAATACCCGGCAGCGGTGGCTTTCAGTGTGAATGGCCCGATTGAACACCATTTTGGCCGTCAATTAACGGCGCAGCAGCTCGATTTTCACCAGCAAGGTTTTCGCGCGCAGATTAACTCCAGCTGGGGGAATGGTGTATTATCCGCCCCCTTGCTCGGGCGCTTCAACGTCAGCAATGTGCTGGCGGCGATGGGCGTAATGCTGGTGCTCGGTTACGACTTCCATGAGCTACTGGCAACTGCCCCGAAATTGCAGCCAGTGACCGGTCGTATGGAGTGTTTCGGCGGTGGTGATACGCCGCTGGCGGTGGTCGATTACGCCCACACCCCTGATGCGCTGGAAAAGGCATTGCAGGCCCTGCGGGTGCACTGCACCGGCCAGCTTTGGTGTCTGATTGGCTGTGGTGGCGACCGCGATCGCGGCAAGCGTCCCATGATGGCCGCCATGGCCGAGCAGTATGCGGATCGCGTGATCCTGACCGACGACAATCCCCGTACCGAGGAGCCGGCCCGGATCATGGCCGACATGGTGGCGGGTCTTCGCGATCCTGCTGCGGTGCAGGTGGAGCACGACCGGGTCAAGGCGATTGCGCTGGCCATCGGTCAGGCGAGCAAGCAGGACATCATCCTGGTGGCCGGTAAGGGCCATGAGGATTATCAGATCATTGGAACCGACAAGCGGCACTACAGCGACCGGGAAACCGTCGCGGCCGCCTTGCACACATTATTGGAGTCATTCAAATGATGACCCTCAGGCTTGCCGAGCTGGCGCAGGTACTCGATGCCCGTCTGATTGGTGACGATGGCGAGATCACCGTTGTCAGTACCGACACCCGCACTTTGGGCGCGGGTGCCCTGTTCGTTGCCCTGCGCGGCGAGCGTTTCGATGCCCACGATTTTTGCGAGCAGGCTGTTCAGGCAGGGGCCTCTGCTCTGCTGGTCGAGCGTGAGCTGCCGCTGGCCATTCCCCAGCTGGTGGTGGCGGACAGCCTTAAGGGGCTGGGCCGACTCGGCAAGCTGGTGCGCGAGCGCATCAATCCGAAAGTGCTGGCCATTACCGGCAGCTGCGGCAAGACCACGGTGAAGGAGATGGCAACTGCCATCCTGCGCAACGAAGGGGAAGTGCTGGCCACCGCTGGCAACTTCAACAATGAGGTGGGCGTGCCGCTCACCCTGCTGCGCCTCGAGCCGCAACACCAGTTTGCGGTGATGGAGCTGGGAGCAAACCACAAGGGCGAAATCGCTTGGACTACCTCGCTGGCCAAGCCCGATGCCGCCATCATCAACAACGTCGCAGCTGCCCATCTTGAGGGCTTCGGCTCTCTTGAGGGGATCTACCACGCCAAGAGCGAAATTTTTGAGGGCTTGAGCGAAGGCGGCACCGCCATCGTCAACGCCGACAACGAATTCTGGCCGAAGTGGCGCGAGCGTGGCATTCGCTGCGCCTTCTCCATCGAGGATCAGAGCCAGCCGTTCCATGCTCGCGATGTGGTTCTCAACGCTCAGGGTTGTGCCGAGTTCGTCATGGTAACCCCGCAGGGTGAGGTGAGCCTGACTCTGGCGATCCCCGGCCGCCATAACGTGGCCAATGCGCTGGCTGCCGCCGCGGGCTGTCTGGCCCTCGGCGCATCCCTCGACTCCGTCAAGGTGGGGCTGGAGCAGATGGCACCGGTCAAGGGACGCTTCTGCGTCCAGCGCTGGGGCGGTCTGACTCTGGTGGATGATACCTACAATGCCAGCGTGGAGTCCGTGCTGGCGGGCATCGATGCCTTGACCGCCATGAGCGGCTTTAAGGTGCTGGTGTTTGGCGACATGCGGGAACTGGGTGAGGAGTCTGCCGAGCAACATGCCCGGGTTGGCCGTCATGCCCGCGAGTGCGGTCTGGATGCCGTGCTGACAGTAGGGGAACATAGTCGCTATACCGCAGATGCCGCGGCTGGCCGACATTTCGATAACAAGGCGTCGTTGTTTGAAGTGCTTGCGCAAATGATAAATACACATCAGGAAATTTCGATTCTGGTCAAGGGTGCCCGTGGCTCCCGCATGGAAGATATCGTCGAGATGGTCAAAGGCCATCAGGAGTCAGCCACATGCTAGTCTGGCTGGCCGAACTGCTCACCCCGCACTTCACCTTCTTCAACGTCTTCTCCTACCTGACGTTTCGCGCCATCCTGTCGATCATTACCGGTCTGGGAGTTGCGCTCTGGATGGGGCCGCGCCTCATTCGTCGCCTGCAGATCCTGAAGTTCGGTCAGGTGATCCGCAACGATGGTCCCGAGTCCCACCTCAGCAAGCGGGGCACTCCGACCATGGGTGGTCTGATGATCATTGCTGCGATTTTCACGTCTGTGCTGCTCTGGTGCCGCCTCGACAACCCCTATGTCTGGCTGGTGCTGTTTGTGCTGGGTGCCTATGGCGCCATCGGCTTTGCCGACGACTACCTTAAGGTGGTGCGCAAGAATACCGACGGCCTGATCGCCCGCTGGAAGTACTTCTGGCAATCCGCCGTTGCGCTGGGAGTGGCTGTATTCCTCTACGCCACGGCCACCCATGATGGTCAGACCCAGCTGGTGGTGCCCTTCCTCAAGGATGTGATGCCGCAACTTGGCCTGATGTTTATCCTGCTCACCTATTTCGTCATTGTTGGTACCTCCAACGCGGTCAACCTGACCGATGGTCTGGATGGCTTGGCCATCATGCCGACCGTGATGGTGGCGGGCGGCTTTGCGTTTATCGCCTGGGCAACCGGCAACGTCAACTTCGCCAGTTACCTGCATATTCCCTATGTTCCCTATACCTCCGAGCTGGTGATCGTCTGTACTGCTATCGTCGGGGCAGGTCTGGGCTTTCTCTGGTTCAACACCTATCCGGCACAGGTCTTCATGGGGGACGTCGGTTCCCTGGCATTGGGCGGCGCGCTCGGCACCATCGCCGTGCTGGTACGCCAGGAGTTCCTGCTGGTGATCATGGGCGGTGTCTTCGTGATGGAGACTGTCTCGGTGATCCTGCAGGTGGGGTCTTACAAGCTGCGCGGCGTGCGGATCTTCCGCATGGCGCCGATCCATCACCACTACGAGAAGAAGGGCTGGCCGGAGCCGCGCGTTATCGTGCGTTTCTGGATCATCACCCTCGTGCTGGTGCTGCTGGGTCTTGCCACCCTGAAGGTGAGGTAAGGCCATGGTCATCGTTATCGGACTCGGCAAAACCGGACTCTCCTGCGTCGACTACTTCCTCGGCCGTGGTGTCACCCCACTGGTGATGGACACTCGCGCCAACCCGCCCGGCAAGGATCAACTACCTGCCGAGGTGGAACTCATTTACGGGCTGGATGGTGAGCGACTCAAACAGGCGCATATGATCGTCGCGAGCCCGGGCATTGCCCTGGCTACCCCTGAATTGAAAGCGGCTGCCGAATGTGGTGTGCAGATCGTCGGCGATATCGAGTTGTTCGTTCGCGAGACCGAGACACCGGTCATCGCCATCACAGGTTCCAATGGCAAGAGCACTGTCACGACCCTGGTGGGTGAGATGATTGCCGAAGCCGGGCTCAAGGTGGGCGTGGGCGGCAATATCGGTACGCCTGCGCTGGAGCTGCTCAAGCAGCCGATGGATCTCTGCGTACTGGAGCTATCCAGCTTCCAGTTGGAGACCACTCACAGCCTGCGTGCTGCCGCCTCTGTGGTGCTGAACCTCTCTGAAGATCACATGGATCGCTATCAGGGTATGGCCGACTACCGTGCCGCCAAGATGGAGATCCATCAGCACTCCAAACACATTCTGGTCAATCGCGACGATCCCCAGACTTTGCCCGATGTGGGTCAGGTGTGGCAGAGCTTCGGTCTTGACTGCAATGGCTATGGCCGCTGCCTGCTGGATGGCCGCTACTGGTTGACCCTGCACGGCGAGCCGCTGCTGGCGGTGGACGAGATGAAGATCGTCGGTGCCCACAATCAGGCCAACGCGCTGGCCGCCATGGCGCTGTGCGATGCGGTCGGCATTCCCCGCGCTGCCCAGCTCACCGTGCTGCGCCGCTTTGAAGGCTTGCCCCACCGTGCCCGTTTCGTGCGCGAAGTGAACGGGGTGCGCTGGATCAACGACTCCAAAGCCACCAACGTGGGAGCTACGCTAGCTGCCGTTGCCGGTGTGCGCGAGTCGGTCAAGGGGCGCCTGTTGCTGCTGGCCGGTGGTCAGGGCAAGGGGCAGGATTTTGGCCCGATCCAGGCGCTGCTGGGCAACCAGATCGATCACATGTACTGCTTCGGTCAGGATGCCGAGGTGCTGCTGGCGCTGGGTGAGCAGACCGAACGGGTGGCCGACCTGGCCGCTGCGGTTGCCAAGGCGGCTGCCGATGCCAAGCCCGGTGACTGGGTGCTGCTGGCGCCAGCCTGTGCCAGCCTCGATCAGTTCAAGTCGTTCGAGGTGCGTGGCGATCGCTTTACCGAGATGGTGATGGCGCTATGAATGCCCTTCGCGCAGCCGCAGGTCTGTTCCAGCGCTGGCTATTGCCGGCGCGCCCTGCCGGCCTCTATGACCGGCAGTTGGTGTTGCTGGCGCTCTCCCTGATGGCGGTCGGGGTGGTGATCGTGGCATCAGCCTCGATCCCGGAGGGGATCTCCCTGGGGGATGATCCCTTCATGTTTGTGAAGCGTCACGCCATGTTTCTGGTGATGGCGCTCGGTATCTCCTGGTTTGTGTTGCAGGTGCCGATGGCGCGCTGGCAGGAGTACAACGGACCCATGCTGTTGCTGGCCATTCTGCTGCTGGTACTGGTGCTGGTGGTCGGGCGCAATGTCAACGGTGCGGTGCGCTGGCTGCCACTGGGCCCCTTCAACCTGCAGCCGGCCGAGTTTGGCAAGCTGGCCCTATTCGTCTATCTGGCCGGTTATCTGGTGCGGCGTCAGAACGAGGTGCGTGAAGCCTGGCTTGGCTTCCTGAAGCCCTTGGCAGTATTCGGGGTGTTGGCGATCCTGTTGCTGCTGCAACCGGATCTGGGGTCGACCGTGGTGATGTTCGTCACCTCGTTCGGCATGCTGTTTCTGGCTGGCGCCAAACTGTGGCAGTTCATGATCCTTATCGGTGGCGGTCTTGGTGGGGTGATCATGCTGATCATCGTCGAGCCATACCGGATGCGTCGGGTGACCTCTTTTATGGATCCCTGGGCCGATCCGTTTGGCAGTGGCTACCAGTTGACCCAGTCGCTGATGGCGTTTGGCCGTGGCAGCTGGTTTGGCGAAGGGCTCGGCAACTCCATCCAGAAGATGGAGTACCTGCCGGAAGCGCATACCGACTTCGTGTTTGCGATCCTCGGCGAAGAGCTGGGTTACGTTGGGGTACTGGGCGCCCTGTGTCTCATCTTTGCGTTGGCGATCAAGGCGTTGAAGCTGGGGCATCGCGCCCTGCAAGCCGACCGCCTCTATGATGGCTATCTGGCTATCGGTATCGGCATCTGGTTCAGTTTCCAGACTTTCGTCAACGTTGGCGCAGCCAGCGGCATGATGCCGACCAAGGGGTTGACCCTGCCGCTGGTCAGTTACGGCGGCTCGAGTCTCATCATCATGACAGTGGCGGTGAGCATGTTGATTCGAATCGATTTTGAGTTGCGTCAGGCGACTGCCCAGGCGCGGGTGCGGGAGGTTTAGTGAGCAAGACGCTGTTGGTGATGGCAGGTGGTACCGGGGGGCATGTCTTTCCCGGTCTGGCCGTGGCCGATCGACTGAGGGAGCAGGGCTGGACTGTCCACTGGCTGGGGACGGCGGACCGGATGGAGGCGGAGCTGGTGCCCGCCCATGGTTATCCCATCTCCTTCATCGATATTCAGGGGGTGCGTGGCAACGGCATCAAGCGACTGCTGATGGCGCCCTATCGCATCGTCAAATCAATCTTGCAGGCGCGTCAGGTGATCAAGACTGTTCGCCCGGATGTGGTGCTCGGTATGGGGGGCTTTGCCTCCGGTCCGGGGGGAGTGGCTGCCTGGTTCTCCGGCATCCCGTTGCTGCTCCATGAGCAGAATGCTGCTGCAGGCATGACCAACAAGCTGCTGGCGCGTATTGCCAAGCGGGTGCTGATGGCATTTCCGGGCGCCTTCGCGCCGAGCCGCCGTACCGCCGTGGTAGGCAATCCGGTGCGTCCCGAAGTGGTCGCCCTGCCGGATCCGCAGCTTCGCAGCGAAGCCGAGCCGCTGCATCTGCTGATCGTCGGTGGCAGCCTGGGTGCCCGGGTGCTCAACCAGCAGGTACCCGCTGCGGTGGCGGCGGCTGGTGTGCCTATCGAGGTGCGTCACCAGTGTGGCAATGGCAATGCCGAGACAGTGTCTGCTGCCTATGCCCAGCACGGCATCAATGCCGAGGTGAGTGAATTTATCAAGGATATGGCCGGCGCCTATGCCTGGGCCGATCTGGTTGTCTGCCGGGCGGGAGCCCTGACGGTATCCGAGGTGGCCGCCGCCGGGGTGGCAGCCATTTTCGTCCCGCTGCCCCATGCAGTGGATGATCACCAGACCCGTAACGCTCTGACTCTGGTCGACGGTGGTGCGGCCGAATTCCTGCCCCAGTCCGAGCTGACCACCACCTCGCTGGCGGCGCGCCTCTCCTGGCTGGCTGGCCGCAGGGAGACCCTGTTTAGCATGGCTCAGGCCGCCCGTCGCGTTGCCATTACCGATGCGGCCGAGCGGGTTGCTGATGAGTGCAAGCGGCTCGCCAGTGGGCAGAGTGGTAAAGATTAATGAGCAAGGTTGCAGTGGTGACTCCGTGCAGCCTTGTACCTGTATGTATTGATGCCGCTGTGCAGCCGAGCTTTGACGGTACATGGCCTGCGGCAGACTAAAGAGACGATTATGACCAAGGTTGAACTGGCAAAACTGCGTACTGTGATCCCCGAAATGCGCCGCGTGCGTCGCATCCATTTTATCGGTATCGGTGGTGCCGGTATGGGCGGGATCGCCGAAGTACTTGCCAACGAAGGGTATCAGGTAACGGGTTCTGATCTGGCTCGCAATGCGGTGACCGAGCGGCTTGAGGCTCTGGGCGCCCATATCTTTACTGGCCACAACGCCGAGCACGTCAACGGCGCCAGCGTGGTGGTGGTTTCTACTGCCATCAAGCAGGACAACCCGGAGTTGCTGGCTGCCCGCGAACTGCGGATCCCGGTAGTACGGCGTGCTGAGATGCTGGCCGAGCTGATGCGTTTCCGGCACGGTATCGCCATTGCCGGTACCCACGGCAAGACCACCACCACCAGTCTGGTGGCGAGCATCTATGCCGAAGCCGATCGCGACCCGACCTTCGTCATCGGTGGCCTGCTCAACAGTGCCGGCACCAATGCCCGCTTGGGAAGCAGCCGCTACCTGATTGCCGAAGCGGACGAGAGCGACGCCTCTTTCCTGCATCTGCAGCCGATGGTCTCTATCGTGACCAACATCGAAGCGGATCACATGGACACCTACGGCGGTGACTTCTCCAGGCTGAAGGCCACCTTCATCGAGTTTCTGCACAATCTGCCCTTCTACGGACTGGCGGTGGTCTGCATCGATGATCCGGTGATCCGTGGCATGTTGCCGGAGATTGCCCGCCCGACCCTGACCTACGGTCTCTCTGAAGACGCTGACGTGCAGGTACTGGATTTTGTCCAGACCAACAACCACAGCCGCTTCCGGGTGCGCCGCAAAGAGGCGGGTGAACTGCAGGTCACCCTTAATTTGCCGGGCATTCACAACGCCTTGAACGCCGCCGCGGCGATTGCTGTCGCGACGGAAGACGGTGTCAGCGACGAGGCCATCATCTCTGCGCTGGCCAAGTTTGAAGGTGTCGGCCGTCGCTTCCAGCAGTATGGCGAGTTCGAAACTGGTCGTGGCAAGGCGATGCTGGTGGACGATTACGGCCACCACCCGAGCGAAGTGAAGGTCACTATCAATGCCGCCCGTGCCGGTTGGCCCGAGAAGCGTCTGGTGATGGTGTTCCAGCCGCACCGTTATACCCGCACCCGCGACCTCTACGAGGACTTCGCCGATGTGCTCTCCAAGGTAGACGTGCTGGTGATGCTGGAGGTTTATGCTGCCGGTGAGGAGCCGATCCCGGGCGCTGATGGACGGGCACTGTGCCGCTCCATTCGCTCGCGCGGCAACCTGGAACCCATCTTCGTCGCTACACCGGATGACGTGCCAGCCGTGCTGGCCGACCTGATTGGCGAGGGGGATTTGGTGCTGACTCAAGGCGCCGGGAACGTCGGGGCACTGGCCCGTCGTCTTGGCGAGATGAAATTGAGCATAGATAGCATGAAATCTGGTGCCTGAGGGCCCAATGAGTATTTTGACCGCCAAGCCGGGGCCTATATAATGGCGAACCGGTCTGTCAAAGGCCGGTTTAGCGCGTTACACGGGGATCGAACGGGTGGAGGCAAGGGCACAGGGGCGCACCAAGGGTGGCTTCATCGCAGGGGTGATGTTTTTCCTGCTGGTGATATGGGGCTGCTACCGGACGGCGCTGGATGTTAAAGATTGGCTGACGGATGCCAATCGGTTGCCCATGAGCGAATTGTTGCTGCAAGGGCAACATCAGTATCTGGAGACGGAGGAGCTGCGGTTAGCGGTACTGGATGGTGCCGAATTACGCAACTTCTTCGAGTTGGATGTCAATGAATTGCAGGCAAGGCTCAATGCCTTGCCATGGGTGGCCTCGGTATCGGTACGCAAGAAGTGGCCGAACAAGATCAAGGTCTACCTGACGGAACAGGACGTAGCGGCGCGCTGGAACGGCAACCGCTTCGTCAACACCAAGGGCAAGGTGTTCAGCGCCCCGGATCGGGTCAAGACGCCGCTGATGCAGTTGTCGGGGCCGGATGACCAGGCCGCCATGGTGTTGAAAGAGAGTCGGCAGTACGAGTCGCAACTGGCTGCCAAGGGATACAAGTTGCTGGGAGTGAATCTGACTCCCCGCCATGCCTGGGAGCTGACCCTGGATGGCAATATCAAGCTGTTTCTGGGTCGCAACGACATAGCGCTCAGGTTGCAGCGATTTATCGATGCCTTCCCGGTTATCGAACCCCGTTCGCAGGTTGCGTATGTGGATCTTCGATACGATACCGGTGTGGCAGTTGGCTGGAAGAAGAGCGAAGAGAAAGTGCATGACCAACACCGCAGATAGGAATTTGATTGTCGGACTGGATATCGGCACAACCAAGGTGGCGGTTCTGGTCGGGGAAGTATTGCCGGACGGTGAGCTGAACGTCATCGGTATGGGCAGTCACGCCTCCCGCGGGATGGAGAAGGGTGGGGTCAACGATCTCGACTCCGTGGTCAAGTCATTGCGCCGTGCGGTGGAAGAGGCCGAGATGATGGCCGACTGCCAGATCAGCTCGGTTTATCTGGGTTTGTCCGGCAAGCATATCGACTGCCGCAACGAGACCGGCATGGTGCCCATCTCCGATGAGGAGGTGACCCAGGAGGATGTGGACAACGTGATCCACACCGCCAAGTCGGTTCGCCTCTCCGACGAGCTGCGTGTGCTGCACGTGCTGCCCCAGGAGTTTGCGATCGACTATCAGGAAGGGATCAAGAATCCGGTCGGCCTCTCCGGCGTGCGGATGGCGGCCAAGGTTCACCTGATCACCTGCCACAACGACATGGCTCGCAACATCGAGAAGTGTGTGGAGAAGGTCGGTTTGCGCGTGGATCAACTGATCTTCTCCGCGCTGGCCTCCAGCTATGCCGTATTGACCGAAGACGAGAAAGAGCTGGGTGTCTGCGTGGTGGATATCGGTGGCGGTACCATGGATATGTCGCTGTTTACCGGCGGTGCCCTGCGCCACACCAAGGTGATCCCGTATGCTGGCAGCACTGTGACCAGCGACATCGCCTACGCCTTCGGCACGCCGCCGCTCGACGCGGAAGCGATCAAGGTGCGTTACGGTTGCGCCCTCGGTCGTCTGGTCAGCAAGGAAGACAATATTGAAGTACCCAGTGTCGGTGGTCGCCCGGCGCGCAGCCTGCAACGGCAGACACTGGCTGAAGTGATTGAGCCCCGTTACACCGAGTTGCTCTCCATGGTGAATGATGAGCTGGTGCGGGTACAAAGCGAGTTGAAAGCGCAGGGGGTCAAGCATCAGCTGGCAGCCGGTGTGGTCTTGACCGGCGGCGCTGCCCAGATTGAAGGTATTGTGGAGTGTGCAGAGCAGATCTTCCAGAGCCAGGTCCGGGTGGGAGAGCCCATGAACATACGTGGTTTGAGTGATTACGTGCAGGCACCGGTGTACTCGACTGCGGTCGGGTTGCTGCAATATGGCCGCACCCATCAAGCCACAGGTAGCAACAAAGAATATGCCGCCAAGGCAAGCGTCGGTGGCCTGGTCAAACGGGTTAGCAACTGGCTGCGTGGCGAGTTCTAAGAATTTTGCTGAGTCAGGCAAATAAAGCGGAGAGACAACATGTTTGAATTTATGGATAGCCACACTGACGAAGCCGTCATTAAAGTGATCGGTGTAGGTGGCGGCGGCGGTAACGCTGTCGAGCACATGGTTCGTCAAAATATTGAGGGTGTTGAGTTCATTACCGTCAACACCGACGCCCAGGCACTGCGTAACTCCAGCGCCAACACTACCCTGCAGATCGGCGGTGGCATCACCAAGGGTCTGGGGGCCGGCGCCAATCCGGAAGTGGGTCGTGATGCGGCCATGGAAGATCGCGAAGCACTGCGTGAGCTGCTGACCGGTTCCGACATGGTGTTCATCGCCGCCGGTATGGGCGGTGGTACCGGTACCGGTGCTGCGCCGATCGTGGCCGAAGTGGCACGCGAGATGGGCATCCTGACCGTTGCTGTGGTCACCAAGCCGTTCTCCTTTGAAGGGAAGAAGCGGATGGGTTTCGCCGCCCACGGTATCGAAGAGCTCTCCAAAAACGTCGACTCCCTGATCACCATCCCCAACGACAAGTTGCTGAAGGTGCTGGGTCGCGGTATCTCCCTGCTGGATGCCTTCAAGGCGGCCAACGATGTACTGCTTGGCGCGGTACAGGGCATTGCCGAGCTGATCACCCGTCCGGGCTTGATCAACGTCGACTTCGCGGACGTGCGTACCGTGATGCGTGAAATGGGTACCGCCATGATGGGTACCGGTTCCGCCTCCGGTGATGACCGTGCCGAAGAAGCGGCCGAGAAAGCCATCTCCAGCCCGCTGCTGGAAGACGTGGATCTGGCTGGTGCCCGTGGCATCCTGGTCAACATCACCGCCGGTATGGACATGACCATCGAAGAGTTCGAAACCGTGGGTAACGCGGTCAAGGCCTTCGCTTCCGAGAACGCCACTGTAGTAGTGGGTACCGTAATCGATCCGGAAATGCACGACGAACTGCGTGTGACTGTGGTTGCTACCGGTATCGGTGCCGAGCGCAAGCCGGACATCACTTTGGTCAAGAGCAGCCAGGTGCAAGAGCGCCCGGTGCGTCAGCCGCTAGTTAGCGACATGATGCAAGGCCGCGTGATGGACGAAGCCCCGGCCAAGGTGGTCAACGCCGAGCCGCAAGCTCGTCGTGAACCAGATTACCTGGATATTCCGGCGTTCCTGCGCAAGCAAGCTGACTAAGCCTCTTATGGCTCTCGTTTGTTTGTTGTTCAAGGAATGTGCTAAGATGGCCTGCCAACGACCATCTGGTCCGGATTTTAAGCTGTTTAGGGTACACCCATGATTAGACAAAGAACCTTGAAAACGAGTGTACAGGCGACTGGTGTCGGCCTGCATTCGGGCCGGAAAGTCACCATGACGTTCCGTCCGGCGCCTGTGAACACAGGGATCGTTTACTTGCGTACCGACCTGAATCCTGTGGTGGAGCTGCCAGCCAATGCCGATCAGGTGCGCGATACCGTGCTCTGTACCGCTCTGGTCAACGAAGCCGGTGTCCGTGTCTCTACCATTGAGCACCTCTCTGCCGCGCTGGCCGGGATGGGGATCGACAACCTCTACGTTGAGGTTGACGCGCCCGAGATCCCGGTGATGGATGGCAGTGCGCATCCCTTTATCTACCTGCTGCAGGAAGTCGGGATCCGTGAGCAAAATGCTGCCAAGCAGTTTGTGCGGATCAAGAAGAGCATCCGGGTTGAAGACGGCGACAAGTGGGCGGAATTCCACCCCTATCGCAACGGTTTCAAGATGGATCTCGAGATCGATTTCCAGCATCCGGTCTTTGAAGGGCGCAATCAGCGTTGCGTACTGGACTTCTCCGGTGCCTCCTTCGTGAAAGAGATCAGCCGTGCCCGTACCTTCGGGTTCATGCGTGATATCGAGTACCTGCGTTCCCAGAACCTGGCGCTGGGCGGAAGCCTGGAAAACGCCGTGGTACTGGACGACTATCGGGTGCTGAACGAAGACGGTTTGCGTTATGAGGACGAGTTCGTCAAGCACAAGATGCTGGACGCGATCGGTGACCTCTATATGTGTAACCGCAGCATCATCGGTGAGTTCCGTGCCTACAAGACCGGGCATGCCCTGAACAACAAGCTGCTGCGTGCCTTGCTGGCCGAGCAGGAGGCTTGGGAACTGGTGACCTTCGAGGGTGAGGGCGACAAAGCGCCTATCGCTTACTACGATAACGGTCTGGTTCTGGCCTGATAGCTGTGCAACGGAACGTCGGTCCTCTCTCCGCACCGACGTTCCGTCATTTGTTTACTCCATCCTTTAATACCGATTATCTCCCGGTTTTATTTCCCGTGCAGGCTCCTGGCCGCACCTGACCGAGCAGACTGATTTCTATGAGCATTACCCTGATCCTCCACGGCAAGCAGCGACGCAAGTTGCACCTGCCCAAACAACGTCTGGCCTGGGTCGGCGGTATTCTCTTCTCCCTGTTGGCCCTTGGTGGTGGTTGGCTCTGGCAGAGCTGGCACCAGAAAATGGAGGCGCTGGAAGTGGCGCTTGCCGTTGCCGAGCAACAGTCCGTCGACCAGAGTGGCGACGAAGCCCGTGAACAGTTGGCAATGCTGGCTGCTCAGGTGGGCACTATGCAAGGCCAGCTTGGCCGTCTCAATGCCCTCGGTGAACGATTGACCGAGCAGGCCGATCTCGATCCCGACGAGTTCAATTTCAAAGAGCTGCCCCCCATGGGCGGCCCTTCTTATGATGAAGAGCTGGAAGTGAGCCTCAACGAGCTGCAAGCCTCGATGAAACACCTCAGCCAGCAGCTCAGCAGCCGTGAAGAGCAGCTGTCGGTACTTGAATCTTTCATCATGAATCACCATATCACCGATGCCGGTTTTATTTCCGGCACGCCAGTCAAACAGGAGCGAGTTTGGGTCTCGTCCGGGTTTGGTGGACGGGTCGATCCGTTCAATGGGCGTGCCAAGATGCACAAAGGGGTCGATTTCCGTGGCAAACCCGGAACCCCGATTCTGGCCACCGGGCCCGGCATTGTCAGCTGGGCGGGCCGTCATCCGGAATTTGGCAATATGGTGGAGATTAATCACGGCAATGGCCTGGTCACCCGCTATGCCCACAACTCCAAGTTGCTGGTCGAGGTGGGCACCTTGGTTGATCAGGGTCAGAAGATTGCCTTGATGGGACGCACCGGTCGCGCGACCGGGGTCCATTTGCATTACGAAGTGTTGAAAGATGGTCGTCAGGTCAACCCCGCACGCTTTCTCAGTGCCAGACGGGGTTAGGTTTTTTTCTTCAGGTTCCAGTGACGGAACGCTTTTATAACCAGAAATAGTTGGTACCCATGATTAGCACACTGCTTACCAAGATTATCGGCAGCCGGAACGACAGAACGCTCAAGGCTTTGCGC
>NZ_JAAKNE010000090.1:0-18500 GCF_049170755.1 Aeromonas sp. 604176 | reverse complement strand
TGCTGCTCCTGCTGTTTGGTCTGCTCGATGAGATCGGCGCGGGTTTGCACCTGGGTCGACATGGTGTCGAGCAGGGTACCCGGCGCATTGGCCATGTATTGCAGGGGACTGACTAACGAACTGAGGTAGACGCGGACATGGGTAAACACACCGAAGCGGGAATCCGCGACGATGGCAGCGATGGAGATGATGACGGCGAGAAACAACCGTAACTGAAGCGAAGGGCCTCTACCAAAAATGGGTTTCATGGGTCGTCAAAAAAGAGCCGGCACGCTGGCCGGCTTTGGGTCTTATTCGTAGTGGAACAGATCGCCACCGTGCATATCGATCAGCTCCAGCGCCTTGCCGCCGCCACGGGCCACACAGGTGAGGGGATCTTCGGCCACGACGACAGGAATGCCGGTCTCTTCCATCAGCAGACGGTCGATATCTTTCAGCAGTGCGCCACCACCGGTCAGCACCATGCCGCGCTCGGAGATGTCGGAAGCCAGTTCCGGCGGAGATTGCTCCAGCGCCACCATGACGGCAGCCACGATACCGGACAGCGGCTCTTGCAGCGCTTCCAGGATTTCGTTGGAGTTGAGAGTGAAGCTGCGCGGTACACCTTCAGCCAGGTTGCGACCACGGACTTCAATCTCGCGCACCTCTTCGCCCGGATAGGCGGAGCCGATCTCGTGCTTGATGCGCTCGGCAGTAGCTTCACCGATCAGGCTGCCGTAGTTGCGACGGACGTAGCTGATGATCGCTTCGTCAAACTTGTCGCCACCGATACGGACAGACTGGGAGTAGACCACACCGTTCAGCGAGATGATGGCCACTTCAGTGGTACCACCACCGATATCCACGACCATGGAACCGGTCGCTTCGGAGACCGGCAGGCCGGCACCGATGGCAGCGGCCATAGGCTCGTCGATCAGGTAGACCTCACGGGCACCGGCACCCAGTGCGGATTCCTTGATGGCGCGACGCTCAACCTGGGTTGAACCGCACGGTACACACACCAGCACGCGCGGGCTGGGGCGGAAATAGTTGTTGTCGTGAACCTGCTTGATGAAGTGCTGCAGCATCTTCTCGGTCACGTAGAAATCGGCGATCACGCCATCTTTCATCGGGCGGATTGCGGAAATGTTGCCCGGGGTTCGGCCCAGCATCTGCTTAGCGGCATGACCGACAGCAGCGACCGATTTGGCGTTCCCGCGCTCTTGGCGAATGGCGACAACTGAGGGTTCGTTAAGGACGATCCCTTGATCTTTTACATAGATCAGGGTGTTGGCAGTTCCCAAATCGATCGACAGATCGTTGGAAAAGACGCCTCTGAGCTTTTTGAACATGGCTACGGGAAATCCTAAGAATTTGGAGGTGCAGAAAACCGGCTAACTTTACCAATGCCCACCCCAATGGGCAAGCGCTCAAACTGTCGCCAATCAATCAGGCGCGACAAAAATGCGAGTCATCACTCACTCGCACACGCTTGCAAACACTAATAAACAAGGATTTAGGGGGATGCTGTTGAGGCAACCCCCCTTTCACATCATTCAATGCAATACTTCGCGCCGATAAATAATTCTGTCATTACCCCGGCTGGAGCCGAAAATGGCCTCTCCTTGCAGGTTGCCGTCATTGGCACTCGTTGGGTCAGACAACCAGAGGGGCTGCGACGGCTGTTTTGCCAAATCGACCTTGTAGGGAATGCGCACCGAGATGTCCGGCTTGGCAAAGTGGAACAGGATCTCCCCGTCTTTCGCCAGTGCAGCATCCCCACCCGGTGCAGAACTACCCAACCCCAGCTTGATCTTGCGACCCGCCCCCAAATTCAGCTCGCGAGTCGCCGCATCAAAGGTGTGACTCGGATTGAGGAAAGTGAACCCCTGATTGGCCAAAGAGAGCTGGGTACATTGATCTTCCTTGTTTTGCAGCCAGTTGCCCGCTTCGTAATATTGCATCTGCAGTGGAATGGCCAGCGGCGCCGAGGCCAGGCCTGCCTCCGTGCCCGCCTGCAGGCGGCCGAAATAGGCTTTCATTGGCACACTGTCGATTAAACGGGCATTACAACCGCGGCCACTGCAGTTACCCACTACGGCATCATTGAAATTCGGACTGGCAATCAGCGTTCTGTCGCCATCGTTATCCCTCATATAAAGGCCAAACAGCAAAGAGTTGTAGGGACCATCCGGTTGCGTGTCAGAGAGGCGCACAAACTCGCTGCTACCGGCAGTCAAAGTCGCCCGGCCATTTAGCCATGGCAACGGCTGCAAACTGCGCAAGCGGTTCGACAGGGATTTACCATCCTGGTTATTGGCAACCGAGATAAAAGCACTCCCCTTGGCAAAGGGCCCCGTATAATTCAGGGTCTGTACACCCGTCGTGTTACGAGCCTGCACATCCAGCGCAACGCCAAAGGGCTGGCCCATGTAGGAGAACGCATTGCAGGCCGGCACGATATCACCGCTGACCAGATTGAAGTCGGCAGGAATAAAACGCCCCACCGGCTGGCTCTGGGCTGATGGGATGGTGTAATTGAAGTAGCCATTGGCTGGTGGCGTCGCCGTCATCCGGAACACTCCCACCTCGCTCACAGTCTGGCTAACGCTATTGAGACTATTGGCCGCAGCCACATGGTTATAGGTGGTAGTACCCAGCGTTGCATTGGTGCCCGGATTGGGTGCCACCAGCGTACTGCCCAGAGCAATATTGGGCAGGGCAAAGTTGGGCGTAGTCTGATTTCCTGCGCAGATATCCCCATCATTAGCCGACTCCCAGGCCATCGCCTTGATATCTACCTGAAACGTCTCCCCCGCTTTTTTGAAGACTGGACAGCTGCTATCACCTGCCGCGCATACCCCTTGCGGAGGGGTAATGCACAAGCCCACCGGACGCGCTACAAACTGATCCGCGCCGAGCATCACCAGACCGGCTTCACTGCCGGTACCATCATAACGGGCATCCAGTTGCACCTTGCCCGCGTCCGGGTACTTAACCGTTATGGTCGACTGCCCCTGAGCATCGAATGCGAGGGAGAGCGGCGTTGCAGCGCCCTGACTGGCACCAATCGTACTGCTGTTGACGCTCATCTGGCTGTTATAGGGGTTACTGGTGGGGGTGATATAGCTACCCCAGAACTTGACGCTCTTGCTCTGGTTGGCAAACCCCGGCACGCACTGCCTGGTCACGTCGCTCTTCTTGACCGCCTTGATGGTCACCGTCTGCGGCTGGTTCGAGTAGGTGTCGGGCACGTCGAAGATAAATCCGCTGTCGGCAAAGGTGAGCGTACAGGCAGCCGCACTCTTGGCGCCACCGCCAACCCGGCACAGGGTGGTACTCAACGGTTTGGTCGAGGGCGTCGAGCCGCTGACCCCGACGGTCACCGTACCGGCGGTATTCTGTCGCAGCGCCAGCGTGGTGGTTCCTCCGCTGAAGCTCACTTGATTGCCTCCCACCCAACCACCGCTGCTACTCGTTGCGGGTTGCAGGGTGGCAGTCACGGGCTCGGTCACCAACAGGCTGCAGTCGGCATTGGCACAGGCCCGAATGGTCAGGGTTTCAGGGTTGCAGGTCAGCGCATTGCCGCTGTGATCGAATTCGAAATGATCGATCTGGGTGCCCACTGGACTGGAACGCAGCGCACAGATCCGCACGTTATCGATCTCGTGGAAGTTGGTCACCGACCCGGTGGACCCAGTCAATGACAGCAGGAAGTTGCCCGGTACTGTCGCTTGGCCGGTCTGGCTCGTCATGTTGATTGGACCAACGAGCGTACGAAACCCGTCACCGCTATCCCGTTCGACGGTGGCCACCGAGTTGCCCGCCGTGCGAGAGTCGACCGTAATGCGATAGCGGTGGGGGCGATTGCTGTTGGTACCGCTGTCGACGGTCGGGTTGAGATTGCTGGCGGTTCCGGCCAGGTAGCGGTAACCGGAGGTACCGGAGCCGGATCCGCGAATAGATACGGCCTGCGGTCGGGAGCCGATATTATAAGACCCCCCCTCATTGGCGTAGTTGCCGTATTCGTCGATCCCGACACCAAGCCAGCCGCCCGCAAAACCACTGATCCCGGTCTTGAAACCGTATCCTAGGGGGCCACCAAACGCACCTGGTTGTGGCGTCAGGGTGGCATCCGAGAGCACCACCGCCATGCCATCCGCCCCGCTTGTGCCGGAAGTCTTGTAGGCGTATTGATCGAACTCGACCGTCACCAGGTTACCAGCCCCGGGGAAGAGGCGCTGGAAAGTGGCCGACGTGGCCTGGTTGGTGACGTTCTGGGTGAGACGCAGGCGACCATTCTGCACCGATGGCAATGTGCTGTTGTTGCGCTGAGCCACGACCCAACTGTCGGGGTTGATCTGGCTGCTTTCGAAACCGTCGACAAAACAGGTCAGCATCGGCGGAAGTACCGCTTCATTGATGCTGGACTGGGCATCCATGGCCAGATAGCGGGCCGTCACCCTGCCATAGACGGTGGCATTATTGTTCATGGTGAGCTTCCCATCGGCATAGAGATAACCATAAAACGTGGTGCGGTTGTCGATCACCATGTCGTTATAGTTAACCCAGATGAGACTGCCCTGATTATTGGCATTGATATTGACCGTATTGACCAGCTTGACATCCTGATTGACGAAAATCCGGGTGGTGCCACTGCCTGAGAGACGGATGGTACCGCTGTCCAGAATCAGCTTGTCGATGAAGTAATCCCCCTCCCCCAGCACCAGGATCGCGTTGTTGCGCACTGTCAGCGTCTTGATCAGGTAGGTGCTGCGGCTGGGGAACGTCATAGTGCAGTTTTCTACCGTCATCGCACCATAAGAGGTACTGGAAGCCGTTTGCGAACCGAACGAACAGAGCTGGGTCGAATTGGAGGTGATGGCGGGAAAAGCATTATTCCCGCTCAGGGACAGCCCGCGGATATCTTTGCCAGTAACGCTACAAACCATGTAGCCGCCAGTACCATCATCGCAGCGCGGCGTATTGTTCTGATCCGGCTGGATGGAGCAGAAGTTGAGAGGCAAACCGCCGGAACCGTTGATCTTGGCGTTGTTGAGTTGGCTAAGCTGGTAGCCGCTAATCTGATGGCAAACGTTATTGTTGTTGCCATGATGCCCTTGCACCACATCCGGAAAGAGCGTGCCTGTGTCGATAGGGTCGAAGGCCCAGACATGGCCAGTAAAGAGGGCAAGCGCCCATACCCATTTCATTGTCCGCCTCCGTCATACGCTTCAAGCATCAGAGTTCTGCTCACGGCAAAATCGGGACTCGCACTATCCAGTTCAGAGGAACCACAGGTTCCGACACTCTCGAGACGATAGCCATTAGTCACGGCACCGTTATAGGTCACCGGAATCTGAGTGCAACGCACAGCAACTTGGCACTGCACCAGACCGGTAACGCCGGTGAACGAGGGGGTCGGGCTGATCCAGTCACAACGATCCTGGGGAGATGGCGCAGCAGGCCGGTTCGGAAACAGCTGATACAGAGCAATCTCCAGCCCGCTCTGGGCGGCCAGCAGAGCACGCACACTGCGTACCTCCACGGTATTTTTCTCGCTACTGTCGACCAGAAAACGGCCCATGGCGGCCGCCAGCAGCGCCATCACCACGATCACAAACAGGGCGATCATCAGGGCGCTACCACGCATCCGTCCTGCCGGGAGTGCATCACGGGACATTGAACACCTCGATCTTGTGGCTGAAGGTGACCGACTCCCCCTTGCGTTCGAACAAGAACCGCATGCCAAACTCCCCTTCCGCGTTGAATGCCGATGTTTCCCGATAGAAACCGCCAGCGCGGAGCGACTCTGCCATCAGCACGCCTTGCGCAGGTAAAGGAGCACCGATTGCGGCACTGGCACGAGTGAGGGTGCCCCCATCAACGCAATAACGTACCTGTTGATTGGCAAAGTAGACACGGCTACCGGGAGAGAGGCCAGCCAGACTCTCGCTATTGGTATAGCGGATCGTTTGTGCGCCGGAGACGGGCGCCAGCACATCAGCAACCCTGGCCACACAGCGGCCATATTCACAATTGCTCAGCAGCGACCCTGCACTTGGGTCAGGTACCGGGAAAACGATCATCCAGTCACCTTTGCCGACGGCTAACGGATCTGCACTCGACGGGCTGGCAGCAGAAGCCGGGGTCGCCATCACCAGCTCAAGGGTGGCCGTGCTCCCCGACATGGCACGGTTAAGCGCCAGATAGCGGCTGGAGGTGCTGATAGGCCAGAACCGCAGGCAAGCCCCCGAGTCAACCCAGGTACCATCAAGCGTCTCGATCCGCTCCGATCCCGGCACCGCATCGCGCAGTTCGCGATTAAGCCGTTCCATGGCGAAGCGGGCATCGCTCATCAACTGCTCACGACTGCTGGCATCACCATAGATCTGGCTGCCGATGCCGATAAACTGGCTGGTAAATGTCGCCATGATGCCCAGCAGCAGGATCACCATCACCAGCTCGACCAGGGTAAAGCCACTGTTACCCCCAGGTTTACGGTAAGTTCGACTAGCCGCCAGACATAATCGGAGGCCGGAAGTGGTTACAGGAGCGGACTTTCGGACAGGCAGGCAACACCCGACAGCGGAACGATTCATCAGTAGTTCCCCCGGTAGAAGGAGAAGTCGAGTACGCTCTCATCCGGCAGCTTGATCTGCAGATCAATCCGCTTGCCCACAGAACAGGGCGCGGTACAACTCTTGAAGGTGCCATCGCTAAAATCGACGGCGCTGACCGCAATCCTGACCTGATAGTTGCGATACTCCTCGCCGCTGATCCCCGCCGCCGTCTGGGTAAACCAGCTGGCATCCCGCCAGTTTCCCGCAGTATCGAAGTCATCCACATCGTTATAGGCGTAGGGAGCCGGCTCACCATCGGGGCCATAACTGCCGGAGCAGGGAGCTATGTTCACCCCCGCCACCTGCTCGCCACAACGATAACGGCCACCATTATGATCCGAATGTTCATCAAACGACTTTTGCAGGATCTCGCCGGAGAGGCGCTGGGCCAGCTGGGCGGCACGCACCTGCTGTACCGGATCCACCGCCCGGGGCGCCTGATTGATCAGCAGCCCCAAAATGCCGGTCAAGGCCACCGCCAGCAGCACGATGCCGACAATCAGCTCAATCAGGGTAAAGCCGCGCTTAAGGGATCTCATGGATATACCCCTCAGACTCAATCTGGATGCGGCTGGTTTCGCGACCATCACTCACCAGCAAGGTACAACCGTTGGCACAGCTGCCTAGCGGTCTGCCCATCTGATCGAAGCGGAGTACGAAGCTTCTGTTGCTGTTCAGGGAAAGCGTGATTCCGTCAGAGGCGGTCACCAGCCGACCACGGGTGCGCAGGTTATCGGTCCAACCACTGCCCAGATCATCGCTGGCGGGACACGCCGCATAAGTACGGTGGGCAAAACGGGGAGAGGCGACCACCAGCAGGGTACAGCGGTTGGCAGGCTCATGCATATTGACGGTCTGTACCAACCGCAGACGGGTCAGCAGTTCATCACGCACAGTTTGAGTTTCAACGCCGCCTTTGCCCAGCCATTTGGGCACGACAAAGGCGGCGAGAATCCCGAGTAACAGGATCACCACAACCAGTTCAATCAGGGTAAAGCCCTTGGTTGCAGGCATGGTTTTTCTCATAGGGGAAAGAAGAAAGCGAGGCCAAAGCCTCGCTTGATAATTCAATCAGTTGCTACAACCTGTCACATCAACACTGAATGCAGCGGCTGAAGTGGCCTCATTGTATTTAACTTGGCAATTAGCGTTATTGCCAGCCGCCTTGGGCTTGAAGGTCCCTTTGGATGCAGATACTTCATCCCACCCATCTAAAGTAACGGCGTTTGCAATGGTACCTACTGTCGGATAGCCATACTTGGCATCGACGGTAGTGCCAGCAACAGAGACTGCCGCAGAAGAGTTTTCAATACCCTGGATAGCCGCCTTACTGTAAATCATCTGAGCCGCACTCTGTAGTGATGCTTTGACCCCATCAGCAGCTGCTTTACGCGCATCATCCTGCAGATTCAGGAACTTGGGGGCAGCGGTGACCGCCAGAATACCCAGAATAATGATCACGATAACCAGTTCGATCAGGGTAAAACCCGCCTGTTTTTTCATTTCACTTTCCTCTGTCAATTGATGTTGGTAGTCACCTGACCGGACGCCGGACGGTAACTGAAACTCATGAATGCATCAGTACTGCCTTGCGGATCCTGATACTTGCCATCGCTGCCCTTACTCAAACTATTGACCAGATAGTAACGACAGACCGAATCCAGTCCATTACTGCTCACAGTGGCATAGTATTTCAGGTCATTGCCGCTACCGCGTACTTCATTGAAGTTGGCCGTAGCCTTGGGCGGGTTTTGCAGCAACCCCTCCCAAATCTTGAGACAACGCTCTGCGCTCAGATTGGCCGGATCCACATCCGGATTGCCGCTGGCAGCAGTATCCATGGGATAGCCGGGAGACAACTCGCCGTTGCTGATCTGGGCATCGGTCGGCGTGGTCAGATAGAAGCGGCTGCCGTCATAGAGCACGGTATTGAGGCTATCCTGTTTAGCGCGCCCTTCCGCTTCCCACTGGGCCCGCACTAGCGACACTCCTGTTGCAAAACCACCCGAGACGCCCTCGACGCTGGCCTTTTTCGCCTCGTCGGTTACATCCAGAAAACGGGGCAACGCTGTTACCGCCAGGATCCCCAGGATCACGATAACGATCACCAGCTCAATCAGGGAGAAGCCGGCGGTCACTCTTGTCATCCCGTTATTTGGCATTGATGGTGCCATTGGTTTCATTTTCATGCTCCCTTGGTAATGGCCGATATTATTTCATGCAGACCTAAAAAAATCATGTAGTTGAGTCATATGATTAGCCTCATTCAAGGCTTTTTAATCACTCGCCCGTCGGAAAACAGATAAACCAGCCAATAACCATCCCACCCCATCTCGCACCCGCTGCCATCGGGGCGGGCCAGAAACTGCAAGGGTGGCATGCCCCCCTCCGTCTCTCCCACCAACGCCAGCCACAACTGACGACAATTTTCTGATGGTGATTGCAGGGGCAACAGTCCGAGTGGCCAGCCACGCTCATCAAATTGCCAACCATGACCCGCGCTATGCAGGGTGTCGGGGCGCCGTTCATTCAGCCAGATCCCGTGCAAACGCTGTGCCCGCTCCGCAAATTGCTCTCCCAGCAGGGTGAGCGAAAGCTGTTGCGCCTCATCCCGGTTGATCTGATAGCTGCGCACCAGGGTCGTGACGATCACCATCAGCAGGATTATCACGGCGATCCGCCGATATCCGGCCAGCCAGCGATCATCCTGTTGTGTCTGTCTGTTCATCCACTCCTCGACTCCCTCGCCCTATTGCCTCTTACGACGCTCATCATGCCCAGCCACTCAGGTGTGAAGATGCCGAGTTACTTGCTACGAACCACTCACATCCCGCTCGCATCATGTCCCACCATTCTGGCGTGAAGATACGGGGTTACTTGCCTCTTACGGCCCTCATCATGTCCCACATAGGCGTGAAGATACCCAGCGCCAGGATCAACACCATTACTGCCACGATCCCGATCAGGATCGGCTCGATGCGGGCGGTGAGACTCTTGAGGTCATAATCCACCTCGCGCTCGTAATACTCGGCCGCTTCGTGCAGCAGGTCATCGACCTGACCGGTCTCCTCACCCACGGCGATCATCTGCATCACCAGCGGGGTGAACAGGCCGCTGCTGCTGGCGGTGCGAAGCAGGCTCTCGCCCCGCTCGATACCGGCGCGCATATCCCGTACCCGCCCCGCCATATAGGCGTTATCCACCGCATCGGCCACCAGGGTCAGCGCGGTGTTCAGCGGCACCCCTGCCTTGAGCATCATGGAAAAACTGCGGGCAAAACGGGCCAGCAGGGAGCGCTCTATGATGGTGCCGACGATCGGCAACTTGAGCTGCCAGCGGTGCCAGGTCAGCTTGCCCTTGGTGGTGGCGACCCAGCGGCGCCAACCGAACACCATCCCCGCCAGAATAGCGAGCAGCAGCCACCAGTAGTTGACAAAAAAGTGCGAGGTGGCGAGCAGAATGCGGGTCGCCAGCGGCAACTCCACCCCGAATTTGGCGAACATGCCGGCAAACACCGGGATCACCATGATATTGAGGATCACCATGGCGATACCGATGGCGATCATCACGAAGCTGGGGTAGCGCATCGCGGTCTTGATCCGCTTGCGAGTCTCCAGCTCCAGCTCGAAATAGTTGGCGAGCTGCAAAAAGGACTCTTCCAGCTGACCTGTGTTCTCACCCACATGGATGATGGCGACGAACAGGCTGCTGAATACCTTGGGGTGCGCCTGCATCGAGCTGGAGAGCGGGCGACCGTTGCCAAGATCTTCCCCCAGCGAGTGAAGCGCCCGCTTGAGCGGCTTGCTGTGGGTACTCTCCTCCAACCCGGCGATGGCACGCAGGATCGGGATCCCGGCCCGGGTCAGGGCATACATCTGGCGGCTGAAGATCACCAGCTCATCCAGCTTGACGCCACCTTCCAGCAACAGTGACCAGTCGATGGCGGCGGACTTGGCCTTGCCCGGTTTGAGCTCGGTGGGCATCACACCACGGCGCATCAGCTGCTCGGCGGCCGCCATCTCGTTGGCCGCTTCGACCACGCCACTGGTGGCGTTGCCCTGGCTGTCACGCCCCTTGTAAGCAAAGTTAGCCATCGCTTACCCCAAATCCTCGGCCAGTCGCAACACCTCATCCACCGAGGTGATCCCCTGACGGGCATAATCGAGGGCAGTGAGGGCCAGCGGCCGGTAGTGTTCGTGTTGACGGGCCGCCTTGGCGAACCCTTCCGCATCGTTGCGGCGCAGGGCATCCATCATCGGCTGATCCAGCTCCAGTAGCTCGTAGACCCCGATCCGGCCGGAATAACCGGTAAAGTTGCAGCTCTGGCAACCCCGGCCCTTGTGATAGGTATGCTGGCCAGGCGCCTCGCCGGAAAGCACGGTGAGCCAGGTGGCCTGCCCTTCGTCGGGCGCCTTCTCCTCGACGCAGTGCTCACATACCCGCCGCACCAGCCGCTGGGCGACCACAGCCCGCAGGGCACTCGCCACCAGATAGCCGGGCGCCCCCATGTCGATAAGGCGCAAGGCACTGGTCACCGCATCGTTGGTGTGCAGGGTGGTCAGCACCAGGTGACCGGTGATGGCGCCACGCAGGCCGATCTCCACCGTCTCGTTGTCACGCATCTCACCCACCAGCAGGATGTCCGGGTCCTGGCGCAGGGTGGAACGCAGCACGTGGGAAAAGGTGAGACCGATCTTGGGATTGACCTGCACCTGGCTGATACGGGGCAGACGATACTCCACCGGGTCTTCGACCGTGATGATCTTGTTGCTGGACTGATTGAGCTCGGAGAGCGCGCCATAGAGGGTGGTGGTCTTGCCGCTACCGGTGGGGCCGGTCACCAGGATCATGCCGTGCGGGCGTTTGAGCTGACGACGGAAACGGGTCAGGATCTCCGGCGGCATGCCGGTCTCGGTCAGCGACAGGATGCCGGAGGATTGATCCAGCAGACGCATCACCACAGACTCGCCATACTGCACCGGCATGGTGGACATCCGCACATCCACATCACGGCCGCGCACCTTCATGTTGAAACGGCCATCCTGCGGCAAGCGCTTCTCGGAGATATCGAGCCCGGCCACCAGCTTGAGACGCAGCACCAGCGCCTGGGCGATGCGCACCTCGTTGAGGATATTCTCGTGGAGGATGCCGTCGATCCGCTGGCGAATGCGCAGCACCTTCTCGTCCGGCTCGATGTGGATATCCGACGCTCCCACCTGCACCGCATCCTCGAACAGGGAGCGCAGCAGCTTGGCCACCGTCGCCTCCCCCTCGTCATTGGCCCCCAGATTACCTGAACCCAACTCGAAGCCGGAGTCCTGATACTCCTCCTGCAGCTGTTCGGCGAAGCTCTCAATCTCGCGGGTGCGGCGATAGAGGCGGTCAAAATAGTCCAGCAACTGCCCTTCCCGCGCGACCGCCAGCACCATCTCCCGCGGGCTCAGCAAGGCAGCAATGGCATCCAGCGCACTCAAGTCCGCCGGATCCGACATCGCCACCGTCACCTTGTCGTCGGTAAGGTTGACCGCCAGCGCCCGATAACGGCGCGCCTGCACTTCGGGCAGCAGCGGCACCGCGGCGGCATCGATGGTGAGGTTATTGAGATCGAAGAAGGGTACATCCAGCTGGCGAGCGAGGAACTGCAGCAGCTGTACCTCGCTGATAAAGCCGAGGTCAATCAGAGTGGTGCCCAGTTTGCGTCCGGTCTGACGCTGCTGCTGCAGGGCAAGCTGCAACTGATCATCAGAGATGATCTGCTCCTGAACCAGCAGGTCGCCGAGGCGCATTTTCAGTCTGGGTTGTGCCATGTTTGCTCCGATATCTGTTACTTCACACCCGTTGCCGCATCCGATGAGGCTTCGCTCATCGAATCTGCGTTTATCAAGGGGTTAGTTGGCCAATTCGTTGTTCCAGCCAGTTGGTCGACGCCTCGCCGAGATTGCCGTGCAGCAGGGCGTTGCGATAGGCATCGAGTGCCCGCTGGCTGTGCCCCTGACCATCCTCGGCGACACCGAGACCAAGCCACCAGCGGCCCTGATCCGGCTGCTGGCGCAGCAGCTTCACATAGAGCGCCGCCGCATCGGCATTTTGACCCAGCTCCTGGGTCAGACCCGCCCAAGTGGCGTAATAGTCCAGGTTGCTGGCAAGATCAGGTTGATAACCGGACAACCAGCCAAGCGCCTGCTGTTGCTGCCCCTCGTTGATGGCAAGACGGGCCAGCAGCAGACGAAAATCGGCCTGTTGGGGATCGAGCCGGATCCCCTCCTCCAGCAGCTGGCGCGCCTCGGTCAGGCGCCCCTCGCCGTAGAGCAACCCCGCCAGTTGCTCGCGCGCCCCCTGGTTATAGGGGTCGTGGGCCAGTACCTGATAGTAGTTGTCCTGCGCATCCCGCAGGCTTCCCTTGGCCATGGCGGTCGTCGCCTTGCGCTCCGCCAGTGCCGCCAGCTCCTTGGCCGACAGCTCGACCGTCTCGATCTTCAATATGCCCGGTTTACGCGGGGCGCTGGCGACAGCCTGCTGCTCTGCCGCCAGTTCGGCGTAGAGCTCGGGCTGCAGCTCTTCATCGGTCGGCTCCGAATCGTCAACATCGCTGGAGGCATCAAAGGGGGCACCATCGGCCATCTCTCCCTCTACCTGCCCGCCAGCGGTATCAGCCACTCTCTCATCCCCACCCGGCAACGGCAGCGCAGCGGCCACTGCGACCGGCTCGGGCGGATTGACTGGCTCGGCGGCCCGTGTCACCACATCGGGAACCACCACTTCGCTGGCGGCGACGACAGGGTGTGTCTGCTGCCAGTAGATCCAGGTGCGCCAACCGAGGATCCCCAATGCCAGACCACAGATCAGGGTCAGCAGCAACATCCACCACCCCTGCTGGCGCGCAGGGGCAATATAGACGGCAGTTCCCTCGGCGCCTTGCTGGCGCCGATCCAGATCTTTCAGCATCTGGTTGATAACGCTCATGGCCAGACTCCATAAGCCAGGGCGCACCCCAGCAACAGTAACAGTAACAGGGGCCACCAGCGCAATGGCGCAAAGCGGCTGGCATCGTCGGTATCGCGAATGGCGAGCCTCACCAGACGGCTATCGATCCGGCGCCTCCCCTGACCGTAGGCCAGCATCAGGCACTTGTGCGCCAGGATGTTGATAAGTCTCGGGATCCCTCGCGAGGCCCGCCACAGCATCCGCATGGCGCGGCCGGCAAACAGTGGTGCCCCGCGGTAGCCGGAGACCTGCAATCTGTGCTCCAGATAGGCGCGGGTCTCGTCAAAGCGCAGCGGGCGCAGGCAGTATGAAAAGCCGATCCGCTGGCGCAGTTGGCGCAGGTGGGGCCTGGCCAGTCTGATATCCAGCTCCGGCTGGCCGAACAGCACAATCTGCAGCAGCTTGCTCGATTCGGTCTCGAGATTGCCAAACAGGCGAATCGCCTCCAGCGTCTCGTCAGGCAGCGCCTGGGCCTCATCGATCAGCACCACCACCCGACTGCCCTGCTGGTGCAGGCTGATCAGGTGACGATGGATACGATCGGTCAGATCCAGCTCGCTCTGATCCCGTACCGACAACCCCAGTTCCAGCGCCAGCGCTGTGCGCAGCTCGGCCGGGCTGAGGTGGGGATTGGGCAACCAGGCGAGCCGCACCGGGCACTCTTCCGAGCCCAGCTCGCTCAGCAGTTTTCGGCAGAGCAGGGTCTTGCCGGTACCCACCTCGCCGGTCACCTTGATAAATCCCTCCCCTTGCGCCAGCGCCCAATTGAGCACCTGTTGCGCCTCCTCGTGAGTGGGCAGGCCGTAGTAGAAGCCGGTATTGGGGGTGAGGCCGAACGGCGCCTCCTGCAGGCCGAAGTGGCTCAGGTACATGGGCGCTCACCAGCCAGTACGGGGAACCTGCGACCGCGAGCCTCGGCCCGCAGTACGGCGGAATGGAAAGATGCCAATCGCCAGCTCATGGCTTACCCCTTCGCCGGATACCACTTGTCGAGCAGATCTGCGGAACGCTGCAGCTCGTTTTGCCAGGTATCTTTCTCCACCACGGTCGGTTTGAGCATGATCACCAGCTCCACCTTCTTGGTGCTCTCGCGACGATTGGTAAAGGCTTCGCCCACCCAGGGAATATCTCCCAGCAGCGGCACCTTGCTGACGATCTCCTGCTTGTCGGTCTTCATCAGACCACCGATGACGATAATGTCGCCGTTATTGGCCTGCACCACGGTATCGGACTCGCGGATCGAGCTCTTGGCGAGCGGCAGCTCCAGCGGTTTGGCGGTACCGACGTTGATGGTCTTCTTCTGCTCTTCTGTGTCGATAACGGAAGGGTGGATATGGAGCAGCACCTTGCCCTCTTCATCGATTTGCGGCGTTACGTCCAGCGCAATACCGGAGAAGAAGGGGGTCAGCTCCACATTGGGGGTCACGATAGGTTCGGCCGTGCCGGTCGAGGTCACCGTAGTGGTCGAGGCATTGGTGACGAAATATTCGTCCGTCCCCACCTTGATCACCGCCTTCTGGTTGTTGGTCGCAGTGACCCTCGGGCTGGAGAGGGTATTCACATCGCCCTGGGTCTTGAGCAGGTTGACCGCCACCTCGAAGTTGCCATCAGAGATCGTGAAACCGGCGCCGCCGCCCAGCGCACTGAAGATCTGGTTGGGGGTGGTGGGCAGCTGGGTCTTGGCAAGTGACTGGCCGCCGGTAATACCCTTGCCGCCATCCCAACTGGCGGAGAGACCGCTCCAGTCAACCCCCTGCTCATACCCTTCGTTGAGGGCGACTTCGATGATCCGCGCCTCCAGCACCACCTGGCGCTTGAGGTGACTCTCGGATTGATTGAGGAATTCACGTACCGCCTTGAGCTCCTTCGGATAGGCGCGAATAGTGACCAGACCCGCCTGCGGGCTGGTGATCACGGCGCGACCATCACCCGTGCCAATCAGGGTCTGCAGGGAGTCGCGCAGATCGGTCCAGTAGTCGCTGTTGGTGTCAGTCTCGATCCGGGTACCGTTGCTGTTGTCACCGCTCGAGTTGTTGCTGGAGGAGCTGTTGCTGCCGCTGTTGTTGGACGCGCTGTCGAAACTGCTGTTATTGCTGCCATTGTTGTTGTCATTGGCAGTCACCCCGCCGGTGCTGACCGAGGTGCGGGATAGGCCACGGCGGGACATCATCAGATAGTTGACCGGAATGGTTTCGGTGCGCAGACCCGCCGGATAGATGTGGAAGACATTGCCCTTGCGCTGCACGTCGAAGCCATACATGTCACCTACCACCGCCAGCACCTCCGGCAGAGTCACATCCTTGAGCTCGACCGAGACCAGCCCGGCCACCCCGGGATGAACCGCCACGCTGTAGCGGGAGCCCTTGAACAGGGAACCGAAAAACTCCACCGCCTCCACGTCGTGAGCCGCGATGCGCAGCCGCTTCTCCGGCATGCCGACCGGCATCTGCGGCCGGTTCAGCTGCAGCAATTCACTCTGCACCGATTTGGGCAAGGCGGTCAGCGGGGCAGCCTGCTTCTGCTGTTCGTTCATGGCCTGTTTGAGAGCATCCTTGGCCTGGGTCGGCTCGGGGTGCTGATACGTGGTACAGCCTGCGGCCATCATGGCCATGGTGATCAGACAGAGACGGTGTTTTTTCATGTAATTAGAGCACCCTGACTTGCAATTAAACTCGATAAAGCCGCTCCACCTCTCGAAAGGCAAGCACGACTCAAACCCGGATCTTGCTGGCAAAGAGTGTGACCGCGTGGCGTTTGCCCGCCTTTTCCAGCACCACGGCATCTGCCGTGATGGCCACCAGCGTATAGCCATCCACCTGTTGCCCGACCCGATAACTCTTGCCATTGAGCACCGCCAGCGCCGGGCCATTGCCCAGCACCACACTCTGCAGCTTCGGTAAACCGGTGTTGCTCTCGCCGGTCGCACGGGCGCCAATCGCCACATCCGCCAGCGGTGCGGTGGGATCCTGCAATACCTCGACCTGCTCCGCCTTTACCAGCACGCTGAACAGGCAACAGCACAACGCAAACACTCTAGCCACGGATAAACTCCTTGCTGGTACTCAGGGTGTAGATCTCCATCTCCACCACCGCGCCGGGATAGGATTTGACCCGGTAGTCGAACTGCTTCCAGTAAAAGTGGCGCGGCAAGGCTTCCAGCGCTTTGAGATATTGATAAACATCGAAATAGCCGCCTTCAAGCTGAAGCCGGATACCATGTTTGTAGAGATTGACCTTCTGTTCTCCCGCCATCAGCGGGGTCGGCTCCAGCGAACTGAGCGCCAGCATGTGAAGGTTGGCGGAGCGGGAGAGCAGCGCCTCCAGCACCTGCGGCATCTCGTGCGCCGGGATCAGATCGACGGTCTGGGCCTTCAGCTCATCGTCGATCCGGGCCAGATCCGCTTCGACCTGCGCCAGCTGGTCGCGAACGCCCTGATTGGGATCCCGCTTGAGCCGAGCCTGTTTGCCGAGGTTCTCCAGCTCCATGATTTCGAGGTCGCGCTCGGCGGCGCTCAGGGCCATGCGATCCTGCTGCAGGCGGGTATCGGCGCCATCGAGCCAACCGTAGATGCTGCCAGCGCCCAGCAAAACCAGACCGGTAAGCAGGATCAACACCCGCTCCCGCTGGCTCAACCGGGCGATACGCTGGCCCCACGCCTGCCATTGTGCTTTCAGGTTCATCAGGGTTTCTCCCGCGCGATGCCGCTCAACTGGAAGGTCAGACGACCCTCCTCGTCACGGCCGAGGGTCAGTTCACCAAACTCCTTGCCTACCAGACTCGGGGTCTGCTTGAAGCGGTTGACCCAGGCCGGCACATCCTGACTGCGTCCGGCAAAACCGGAGAGGTTGATCCGCCCTTCGTTGATCTCGATGCGCTGCAACGAGAGGTTGCTGCTGCGAATGCGGGAGAGATCCGCCATCACGCTGGCATAGCCCTGGGATTTTTGCAGAGACAGGCTACCGAGCTGACGCATCAGCCCCTGCTTGGCGGTCAGCTCATCCCGTTTATTGACCAGTTGCTGTTGCAGCCGGGGATCCGCCTGATGGCGCGCAAGCTCGGCATCGAGGCGTCTGGCCTCGCTGCGCTTGAGCTCCAGCTCGGCGGTGCGTTGCGCTAGCGCCCGGCTGACCTGTTGCTGCTGCCAGCTGTAACCGATAGCCGTCAGCAGGATCAGCAACAGCGCAACACCCCATACCAACGCCATCTGATTGAGGCTGGCCCACTGCCGCTTGGGACGAAACTCGGCACCATAGAGGTTTATCTGACGTTTCATCACGCATCCTCCCCGATGGCGGCTGCGTAGGCAGAAAGGTATTCGACGCCAGCCAGCAACATTGTCTTGTTGACCATGGCAGCAAGGGGGAATAACACTCTCATTGATCATCCCCCAATGCGGCAGCATAAGCCGAGAGGTATTCGACGCCGGCCAGCACCGCCTTGTTGGCCATGGCGGAGACGGCAAAGCCGAAGGTCTGCTCCATGTGACGCACCAGGGTACCGATAAAGGGCGAAGCGACGGCAAACTGCATCTGCCCCAGCTCGGGCAATTTGAGCTGGCCCGCCAGATAGTCGAGGGAGCGCTGGATCTCCAGCGCCAGTGAATCGAGCAGCATGGCGTCAGGCTCATGTTCGCCGGTCAGGCTGGTGAAACCGCGCAGCTGGCGGGAGAAGCAGAGCCCCCCCTGATGGAAGACCAGCAGTTGCAGATCCTGCCCCTTGGGCTGCCACAGCAGCATGCGCACAGTGTCATCCGCTTCATAGAGAGAGGTGAGCGCCAGCTCGTCGCTGATGATGGATTGCAGGGTGGCGATGCCGTTGATGGCATCGGCCAGCTGTTGCACCCGGCTCTTGGGCAGGCAGATCACATTGATGCGCGGACGACCGGCAGGCGGGGTGGGCAAGTCCACATAATC
>NZ_JAAKNE010000089.1:0-18661 GCF_049170755.1 Aeromonas sp. 604176 | reverse complement strand
TTAGAATACCGGCCTGTCACGCCGGGGGTCGCGGGTTCGAGTCCCGTCCGCTCCGCCACTAATTTGAAGGCCTTCCCTGATGGGAAGGCCTTTTTGCTATGGGCGGTTTTTGCCCATAAGTCCCACTGGTTTGCACACCAGAACCAACACAAAGCCCAGTCTCACGACCGCGCGTTGGTGTTTTTAGCGTGTTAAACAGCCAGTATTAGCATTTATCTGCAGGAAGAGAACTAAAAATCCTGTCATTTCCTCCATTTTCTATCTATATCAAGCCTTTATCTGATGGATTACTGGCTATTTTAACTGGTTTACTTTTGGCCAAACTCTGTTCATGGCGCGCGATTAGGGTTGTATCTCGCTTATAACTCGGTAGAGTAAGGGCATCTTGAGTTTGCCTGTCCCGCGCCGAGTTTGCCGGGTTCCAGGTGTAACTTGGCCAGTTTTTATCAACCTTAAGTCAGTGGTATCGATATGGAACAAGTAAACAAGTCCACCTTCAGCGATGTACTGGAATATGTGCGTATGTCCCGTCGCCAGAACAAACTCAAGCGTGAAATTGCGGATAACGAGAAAAAGATCCGTGACAACCAGAAGCGCGTGCTGCTGCTCGACAACCTGAGCGACTACATCAAGCCGGGCATGAGTATTGATGATGTGCAGGCGATCATCGCCAACATGCGTGCCGACTATGAAGAGCGCGTGGATGACCACATCATCAAGAACGCCGAGCTTTCCAAAGAGCGTAAAGAGCTGAGCACCAAACTGAAGGGCATGAGCTCTCACAAATAAGCATTCAGCTTTCGCTTAAGAGACACCGGCCACAGGCCGGTGTTTTGTTATCAGCTCGGATCTCTGCCACTCCTGCAACAATCGGCTCCCCTTTTTAGAATTGCCCTGTTACCATCACCACAAAGCGGTCAATAGTTTCAAGCCATTGACTTGAAAAGACTAAGCTTGAGTGAAACACAATAAATTGCGCAACCATGGTGGGGCTGATATGGGCGCATCAGAACAGACGGATTTGACACAAGTGGCATCTCAAGATTCATCTGTCCAGACCTCGGACGGGAACCCAAAGCGCAAGCGTCGTCCCTGGTGGCGTTGGCTGTTCTGTTTTCTCTTTTTATTGTGCCTGGGGGCGGTGATCGCTCTGGTTGGCTATGAGATGAAAACCTCGAAGCTGCAATCTCAGGAGATTTCTCGCTATGCCGCCAAGCTCACGTATCAGGTCGAACCTGGTCAGAGCAAGCAGATCGCCTTCCCTGAGGATGGCCCGTTCGACAAGCGGCTCGGCTATGTGCAACTGCCGATGATGCAGGAGCGTTTGCTTCAGCGGGGCTATGAAGTCAGCAAACAGGTGCATTTCTCCGACGCACTCTATGACTATGCCAGTCGTGGCTTCTTCGTGCCCTATACCGAGAAGGTGCAGGCCGGACTGACGCTGCACGATTGCCGCGCCGAGCCCTTCTATCAATTCAAGTATCCGACCCATCACTATCCGGATTTTGACTCCATTCCGCCTCTTGTCATCCAGTCGCTGCTCTTTATCGAGAACCGCGACTTGCTGAGCAACGAAGAGCCGTTGGCCAACCCGGCGGTCGACTGGCCCCGTTTTGCCAAGGCAGCGCTCTCTCAGGTGGGCAAGGCGCTCGATATGCAGGATCAATCTGCCGGTGGCAGTACCCTGGCGACCCAGGTGGAGAAGTATCGCCACTCGCCGGATGGCCTGACCCTGTCGCCGACCGAGAAGATCCGTCAGATGGCCTCTGCCAGCGTGCGGGCCTATCGTCTCGGGCCGGAAACCCTCGAAGCGCGCAAACTGGTCGCCTGGGCCTACCTCAACTCGGTACCGCTTTCGGCTGCGCCGGGATATGGTGAAGTGCATGGTCTGGGAGATGGTCTCTGGGTCTGGTTTGGTGCCAATGTCGATGACGTGAACCGTCTGTTGGATCCCGCCCGCAACCAGAACGCACCGCTGGCCGAACAGGGGCTTGCCCTGCGTCAGGTGGTCTCGCTGATGATTGCGCACCGCCGTCCCTCTTACTATCTGGCTCAGGGGCGAGAGGCATTGGCTACCCTGACCGACAGCTACCTGCGCCTGTTTGTGCAGGAGGGAATGATCACGCCGCCACTGATGGAGGCGGCGCTCAAGGCCAAGATTACGTTCCGTGACTTCCAGCAGTCCCCGGCTATCACCCGGGTGAACAATAACAAGGGGTTGCAGGTTGCCCGTACTCGCCTGAGCCGCCAGCTCGGGGTGCAGCTCTATGACCTCGACCGGATGGATCTGACCGCCGATACCAGCCTCAACATGCCGCTGCAGAACGAAATCTCCCGTTATCTGCAACAGCTGGCCGACCCGACGTTTGCCGCCCAGGTAGGGCTGTTTGGTGAGCGCCTGCTCTCGCCGGAGAAGACCGGCGATGTGCGCTACAGCTTCACCCTGTTCGAGAAATCGCCGGAAGGGTTCAAGGTGCGGGTGCAGACTGACAACACCGATCAGCCGTTCGATATCAACGAAGGTTCCAAGCTGGAGTTGGGCTCAACCGCCAAGTTGCGGGTGCTGACTACCTATCTGGAGATTGTGGCCGAGCTGCACGACAACTATGCCGGGATGCCGGTCGAGAATCTGCGCAAGCTGGCTGCCGTCTCTCAGGACAACCTCAGCCGCTGGGCCATCTCCTATCTGATGACGGCTCAGGACAAGGGCCTGCCTGTGATGCTGGAAGCGGCGCTGGATCGCAAATACTCCGCCAGCCCCAATGAAGGGTTTTTTACCGGTGGCGGCATGCACACCTTCAACAACTTCCGCCGCGAGGATAACAATCGTATTCCGACGTTGCGTGACTCTCTGCGTGAATCGATTAACTTGCCCTTTGTGCGGCTGATGCGCGATATCGTGCGCTACAGCCTCTACAAGGAGGGCAACCGTGCCCAGTTGCTGAAGGATGACAAGGATCCCCGTCGTCAGGAGTATCTGGCCAAATTTGCTGACAAAGAGGGCCAGACCTATCTGCTGCGCTTCTGGCGCAAATATCGCGGCAAGACTCCCGAGGAGCAGCTCGATACCTTCCTCGACGGTCTCAAGCCGAGTGCGGTACGTCTGGCGGCGGTTCACCGCTACCTGATGCCGGAAGCCAGCGAAGCCGCATTTGCTGCCTTCCTGGCGGAGCGGTTGCCGCGGGAGAAGTTGAGCGCCAAGCGGGTCAATCAGCTCTATGTGAGCTATGGCCCGGGCAAGTATTCACTGCCGGATCAGGGCTACATCGCCCGGGTGCACCCGCTGGAGCTGTGGCTGCTGGCCTATCTCAAGGAGTTCGACAAGGCGACCTTTGCCGATGCGGTGGCGGCCAGTCGTGACGAGCGGCAGGAGGTCTACAGCTGGCTGTTCAAGACCCGTCATCGCAGTGCCCGTGACAGCCGGATCCGCACCATGCTGGAGGTTGAAGCCTTCCTCGATATCCATCAGCGCTGGGCCAAGCTCGGTTATCCGTTCGACCATCTGGTGCCTTCGCTGGCGACTGCCTTGGGCAGCTCCGGTGACCGTCCGGCTGCACTGGCCGAGCTGATGGGGATTATCCAGAATGGCGGTGTCCGCTCGCCAACTTTGCGTATCGAGCACCTCTCGTTCGCCAAGGGGACTCCTTTCGAGACCGAGTTTGAGCCGCAGCACACCGAGGGAACCCGGGTGATGCCGGCAGAGGTGGCGGCAGCCCTGCGCAGTGCGCTCTCCAAGGTGGTTGAAGGGGGTACGGCAAGACGTATCGCCGGTGCTTTTACCCTGCCGGATGGCACTGTGCTGCAGATGGGGGGCAAGACCGGGACCGGGGATAACCGGATTGAAACCGTGGGCCGTTATGGCAACGTGACCAGCTCGCTGGCGCGCAACCGCACCGCGACCTTCGTCTTCTATCTGGGTGAGGATCACTTCGGTACCCTGACCGCCTATGTACCGGGTAGCCAGTCTGACAAGTTCCGCTTCACCTCGGCGCTGCCGGTGCAGGTGCTCAAGGGGATGGCTCCCCTGCTGACGCCTTACCTGCAACCGGGCTCCCATACCCAGTGTCTGGCGAACCAGTGATGCGAGCGAATTACCGCTCATCACGCAGATAACTGACCAGAAAAAACGGGGAGGCTGACAGCCTCCCCGTTTTTATTTCCTCATCGGACGCAGCAGCGCTCGATTGCGATCAGGCGTTCAGTACGAACTGCTCGATCACCTGAGCTACGCCATCTTCATCGTTGCGGGCAGTGGTGTGCTGGGCGAGAGCCTTGATCTCGTCGGTGGCATTGCCCATCGCCACACCGAGGCCTGCGTATTCGATCATGTGGCGATCGTTGCCCGCATCCCCGACGCAGATCACCTGAGCGGCGGTCAGGCCCAAGTGCTCGGCCAGCGCGGCGACGCCAGTTCCCTTGTTGCTCTGCTTGTTCATGAATTCGAGGAAGAAGGGGGCGCTCTGTACCACGGTATAGCGCTCATAGAGCTCAGCAGGCAGTCGCTCGATGGCGCGGGAGAGCTGGGGCGGCTCGTCGATCATCATCACCTTCATGATCTGTTCGTCGGCAGGCAGGGTGGCGAAGTCGATCAGATTGATCGGCATGCCGATCAGGCGGGATTCGTGCTCGGTGTAGGTACTGACACGGGGACTGATCAGGCCACGGGTCACCGAGAAACCGTGGACGTTCACCTCCAGCTCGTCAGCCAGTCTGGCGACGGCGCTGGCGTCACTGCCGGTCAGCAGCTGGCTGCGGATGATGCGCTGATCGGCCACCTGTTGCACCAGGGCGCCGTTGTAGCAGATGACGTAGTCATGCTCTGTGGTGAGGCCGAGCTCTTCCAGATAGCGGCTCATCCCTTCCAGCGGGCGGCCGGAGGCCAGCACAACTGTTACCCCTTTGGCGCGCGCGGCGCTGATGGCGGCGTGGGTGCGGGGAGTAATCTGGCCCTGCGGGTTGAGCAGGGTGCCATCCATATCCAATGCGATCAGCTTGTACATCTCTCACTACCTGAGTCTGGGTGGCCCGCCCGGTGGGGCCAAGGAAGTGGCGAGTGTAGCGAAAATCGGCGGCGGGATCACGGCCGGTTCAGCGATGGGGCCGTGCCGGTTGAGCTATTTGTGTCCCTCGTAAGGGGTCATCTCCAGGGTTTCATCATGGATGGTCAGGCGGGTAGGGCCTCGGGTAATGGTAACCTTGCGTTTGAAGCTGGCCATCTCGACCTCGATGCCAGAGTAGAGGTGCTGGGTGGCAATGACCTCCATCTGAGCCATCAAGTTTCGCAGCTCTTCCTGGTTGGCGGTGAGCTGCTCATCGAGCTGGGCCAGTTCGGCCAGCTGATGGTCCCGGATCGGTTTGAGCTTGCGCAGGGTATCCGGATTGCGCTTGTCGCCGGGCAGTTGCAGCAACTTCATGACCAGCTCCTTGATTTTCTCCAGCTGGGCCTGACACGCCTGCTGGCGCAGCTTGAGCTGGTGTTCCTGCTCTTTGTGAGTGAAGTAGCCGCCAAGGATCTGCAGCCGAGTATGGTTGGCGGCCTCGGCCCCCAGGCTGGGGGCCATGATCAGGCGATTGGCAATGCTGGTGCCCCCCAGCAGAGTGCCTTTGCGCATGTTGCTATCGCCCACCTTGATATCTTGTCCGCTGCGGGAGTAGCAGTGGCTGAGCTGGCTCTGGATCTGGATATCCCCCCCCGCTTCCAGCTGGGCATACTGGGCGTAGCTGGCGTGGATCTCCCCCTGCGCATTGAGTTGGCAAAGGTACTCTCCCTGCTCGTTGCGGCGGCCAATGATGCCGTGGCGTACCGTGATGCTGCCCCCAGCTTCGATCCAGCCCCCTTCGATAAAGCCGCCGATGACGATGTCACCGCTGACCTTGATCTTCATGCCCGGGTTGACGTCGCCGCTGACGATTAAGCCCCCTTCAAAATCAATGTGGCCGTGGCGGGCATCCACCTGTTTGACGCTGAGCACCTCGTCCACCTTCATGCCTGCTTTCTCCTGACAGGGCAGGCCAGCCCGACCGGCGATCAGAAGGTCGGGATCGTCGGGGGAGATAAAGGTGCCCTCGCCAGCGCTCATCGGACTGTCTTTGCCATCTTTGGCGGGCAGATCCTGACCGGTTACGGTAAAACCGGGCACCCCGACGGTGGCCGGATGACGGCGCATCAGCGGAGCGCCTGCCTTGACGGTGACGATGGAGCCGAGATCCCGCAGATCGACCTTGCCATGCCCCAGCTCCTGCGGTTTGAGGATCCGTTCGGCCGGGGTCTCCACCAGCCGCTCATAGCGAGTGTCCTGACCATTGACGGCAGGCTGGCCGTTGGCAATCACCAGCTTGAGCTGACTGCCGGGGGCGGCCTCCTTGGCTGACTGGATGGCAGCGGTGAGCAGTTGCTCACTCACCCCCTGTTTGATTTCGCTGATGGCGATCGCCTCTTTCAGCTGTTCCAGCGTCACATACTTGCCACCCCAGTCGGCAGTGATCTGGGCGATGGCGCTCATGCGATCCTTCTCCACGATTACGGCGAGTCGGGCATCCTGACGCTTGCCGATGGGGATGGGGTTGGCAGGGACGGGGGCGGCAGGGTTGGTGAGCAGGGTATTGAGCAGGCTGATGGCCTGTTTGATCCCCTCGGGCAGCGGCTGATAGCGGCGACAGTTGGAAGCGAGCAGCAGAGCCTGCACATCCTGTTCCGTGACAGGTTTGGTGAGACCGGCGGCAATCCGCAGGCAGACCAGTTCCATATCGCTTGATAGCAGCAACCACTCTTTGCTTAACACCGCATCTCCTTGCTGGATGAGAACGGAACGATCGGCTCGCTCCTCTACTGTCATTTAATCTCTCAATGATTAATAAAGCGAGTCGCCAACCCTGAGAGTGGGCAGTATTCAGATATTTCCTCTGAATGGTCAATGAATTGAAGTCAAATCGGTGATGGCGGCCAGATAAATGTGGGCGCTGTTTGGAAACGGAGTGAAAAGGCGGATCGCAGCGCCAGCAACATAGGGTCGCTGGCAGGGGGGGTTATCAGCTGCGCTGGGCTGTTCTGGCCAGGGTGAGGTAATCGCCGAGCACCGGCTCACCCAGCATATGGCGGCGCAGCATGTCGAGGGCGGCAAAGGCGAGGATCTTGCGGCGGCTCTCCGGGTCGGGGTGGCGGACCTTGACCGTCTGACCGATGTGCATGCCATCGGCACAGAGCAGCAGTGGTACACCCTCAGTGCCCTCGCGCCCTATGGTCAGTAGCAGGCCCGCATCGGCGGTCGGCAGTTGCGCCAGCTCATCGGCCAGTTGCGTGCTGAAGCGTGCTTCCAGCTGGGGATGGCCGTGACAAAGCGCCAGCAGCGCACCTCCACTCTCCCCCTCCAGCAGAGTCAGCGGTTTGTCTTGCAGCAGCGCAAGGATCTGCTGCGCCGGTTCCGTATCTCCGCTGCCAACCAGCCAGGGGCGGATCGTATCCAGCAGTCGGCGCTCGGCACTCTCCATATCAGCGGCACTAGCGCCGTGGCCGATCAGTTTCAGCTCGATAAGGGGCATGGAGGAGCGGTAACCCAGCTCGATGCCGGCTGGCCAGGGTTCGGCATCCAGCATATCGCTGAGCGCCGACTCCGAGACGCCGAAGGTGTAAAAGCGACGCAGCTCGGTATCGATCTGCGCCCCGGCCAGCTGTTTGAGGCGCGGCAGAATTTGCTCGCGCACCATCTGTTTGAATTCGAACGGCACGCCCGGGGTGAAGAAGAGCTGGCTCTGGCCACTTCGCACCACAAAGCCGCAGGCGGTGCCAACCGGGTTGTCGAGGATTTCGCACCCCTGTGGCAGCCATGCCTGTTTGGCATTGCTTTGTGCCATGGGGCGGCCACGGCTGGCGTAGCGCGCTTCGATGGTAGCGAGCCAGTCGGGGAAGAGGGTGAGTGGCTGGTCAAAGGCCTCGGCGGCAGCCTGAGCGGTCAGGTCGTCGGCAGTGGGCCCGAGTCCGCCACACACCAGCACCACCTCGGCGCGGCTGGCACTCTCTTGCAGCACCGTTTTCAGGTCGGCGAGGTTGTCACCCACCGTCAGGCGACGGCGCACCTGCCACCCCTGTTCCAGCAGCAGAGCGCTGAGCCAGGCCGCGTTGGTATCCACCACCAGACCCGTCACTATTTCGTCTCCGGTACTGATGATCTCGATACGCATGGCAGGCTCCTTGGATTAAACGGGTGGCAATGGTTGGCCTCGGGCCAACACAATCAGGCTTTGTTGTGCTCGAAGTAGTAGCTGATCCGGGTACGCGGATTGAGGTACTCGAACACGGCGGGCGGCAGCCGTTTGGGGTGGATCACCTTGGCGATCGACAGTTCGGCTTGCTGCAGGTCGATGATGGCGGCTTCCTGACGGGGAATGCGCGGATCGTAGACCAGCACCGAGGGGTAGAGCAGGCGGGAAGCGTTGACCGACATCACCAGCCCAACCTGACCGTTGGAGAGTTGCACCACGCTGCCGGGGGGGTAGATCCCCATCAACCGGATCAGCATGCTGAGGTACTCCGGATTGAACTGCGCCTTGCGCTGCTTGTAGAGGCCGCTCAGGGCCGAGTAGGGCACCTTGGCCTGCATGTGGCAGAGGTTATCGTACTCGTTGATCAGCGACACCATCTGGGTGAGCTGATCGAGCTGGCCGCCCTTGAGCCCTTCCGGCCCGCTGCCATCGAGATATTCGTGGTGGTGCAGCACTATCCCCTTCGCTTCCGACGGGAAATCCTTGGCCAGATTGAGCAGATCCAGCCCGTAGCGCGGGTGCTGGGCCATCAGGTTTTGCTCCGGCCTAGTGAGCGGCTCGGTCTTGCGCAGGATCTGGCTCGGGATCTTCAGTTTGCCGATATCGTGGAACAGCGCCCCCATACCGATATGGCGGATCTGGTCGGCCGACATGTTGCACTCCTTGGCCAGCAGCATGCTGAGTACGCTGACGTTGAGGGAGTGGAAGTAGAGGTTGTTGCCATCCTCGCTGTCGGAGACCAGATGGAGCACCATCTCGTCCACCGAGAGCAGCTGTTCTGTCATGGCGTTGACCAGCTCCTGCGCCTCGCCGATGGCATTGAGGGGGCGGGACTGGAGCTTGCTCATCACGCTGCGCACCTGGGCCAGCGACTGCTGAAACTGTTTCTCGCACTGCTGCAGGTTGCGACGATACTGCTGCAACTGCTCGATGCGGCGGTCCTTCTCCTGCTGCATCTGAGCCTGGCGCTGGGCGGCGTCTGCGCTCTCTTGTGGTTGAGGCTGTACCTGATTGAGGGGCTTGGGCGGAACGTCGCTCTTGTCGGGAATGATGGTGACCAGTTTCAGACCGAGTCGGCGGATCAGCTCGATCTCCTCTTCATTCTTGATCTTGAAGCTGGAAAACAGGAACGGGTGTTCGCGCCACCCCAGTGGCAGGGAGACATAGTTGCCGACTTGCAGTCGATCTACGGAAATCTTGATACCGGTCATTATCTTGGATGCAGGGGAGATACTGAGCCGTATGCTAGTCAAAGGCGAGAGTGAATACAAAAGGTATCTGATGACAGGGTGGGAGCTTTATTATAGGCTTCTGGATGTCCAGACATATTTACCGATGCAGTACAGGGAGTAAGCATGCCGATCAAGATCCCGGATCAGTTGCCCGCAGCCGAAGTGTTGGGGCAGGAGAACATCTTCGTGATGACGGAATCCCGGGCCGTCACCCAGAACATCCGCCCGCTGCAGGTACTGATCCTCAATTTGATGCCCAAGAAGATTGAGACCGAGATCCAGCTGATGCGGATGCTCTCCAACTCGCCGCTGCAGGTGGATGTGGATCTGCTGCGCATTGATGACAGGGAGTCAAAGAACACGCCGCAGGCCCATCTCGAGAACTTCTATCACGACTTCGAGCAGGTGCGTGGCAACAACTACGACGGCATGATCATTACCGGCGCGCCGCTCGGGCTGGTGGAGTTCGAGGAGGTGGTCTATTGGCCGCGTATCGTCGAGATCATCGAGTGGTCCCATCAGCATGTTACCTCCACCCTGTTCCTCTGCTGGGCGGTGCAGGCGGCGCTCAAGGCACTCTACGGCATGGAGAAGCAGACCCGTGGCGAGAAGCTCTCCGGTGTGTATCATCATCATCGCCTCGATGAGCACGAACCGCTGCTGCGTGGTTTCGATGACGAGTTTGTCGCGCCCCACTCCCGCTATGCGGCGTTTGATGGCGATTTGATCCGCGCCCACACCGATCTGCAGATTTTTGCCGAGTCAGAAGAGGCGGGGGTTTATCTGGCGGCGACCAAGGATTGTCGTCAGGTGTTTGTCACCGGGCATCCGGAGTACGACGCCCTGACTCTCGATGGGGAGTACCAACGGGATCTGGCGGCGGGCCTTGACCCGGCTATTCCGGTCAACTACTACCCGAATAACGATCCGGGCAAGACCCCGCGCGCCAGCTGGCGCAGCCATGGTCATCTGCTGTTTGCCAACTGGCTCAACTACTACGTCTATCAGCTCACCAGCTATCGGGTGGAGGATATCGGCAAGGTCTTCACCTATGACCAAGGGGGCAAGTAGTCAGTCGCCCAGCTCCAGCCGCTGGGCCAGCTGGTCGAGCCATTGGCGGTGGCAGGCCAGGGTAAACGCCTTGGGTCTGTGGGCCTTGATAGCGGCCATCGCTTCTTGCTGTGGCTGGCCGAGGGTCATCAGCAGCGCGGCGGCGACCAGACCGGTACGACCGCTGCCCCCTTTGCAGTGGATGACCAGATGTTTGCCATCCCCCAGCAGCTCGCGCAGCTGCGGCAGCGCCTGTTGCCAGGCGGCCTCGAAGGCTGCATCGGGAGCCAGATCATCCTCGATGGGCAGGTGGAGCCAGCGTATTCCTTCGTGCTCGACCTGCTGGCCGAGCTGCGCCAGTTCGAGTCGGATCAACTCGGCGCTTGTCATCAGGGTCACCACTCCGTGGGCACCGGCCAACCGCAGTTGATCGAGCGCCAGGGTCAGCGGCACCTGCTGGGTGCCGGGGCAGGGGGTCAGCAGCAGCTGGCCGTCGACACGGGGAACCTCAAGGCTCCAGAAGGGGTGATACGGGTGCATGGCGGATCCTCGCGTGGTGGCCGCAGGGTTGCGGCCGGTGAATGGCGCCAAGGGTAGGCGGGGCAGGGGGGATGTCAATGGCCGTTGTGTTTGCCCCGGTTTACGGGCAGAGTCTAAAAAATTGAGCGGTTCAAGGAGTTAAGATGAGAAACCTGGATCAACTGGATTTGGATATCCTGGCCCATCTGTTTCGGGATGCTGGCATGACCAACAAGGATCTGGCCGCGCTGGTGGGCGTTGCCCCCTCCACCTGTCTGGAGCGGGTGCGCAAGCTGCAGCAGGATGGCGTGCTCAAGGGAGCGCACTGTGAAGTGGATTATCAGGCCCTCGGTGGCCACATTCAGGCCATGGTCTCCCTGCAGTTGGCCCGCCACAGCCGTCAGATCATCGATGCTTTCCGCGATGCCATTCTGGCGCTGCCCGAAGTGATCAGCCTGTTCCACATGGGGGGCAAGGATGATTTTCTGGTGCACCTCTGTGTCTCCGATACCGAGCACCTGCGCAACTTCGTCTTCGATCACTTCACCTCCCGCGAGGAGGTTGTGCACCTCGAAACCTCGCTGGTATTCGAGCACAAGTTCAGCCGCTCCCTTCCCTGCTTTCCCCAGCCATAACGGCCTGTGGGCCGACGGTATGGATAGATGGAAAAAACCGCCAGCTGGCGGTTTTTTCTATTCTGCTATGGGTTGAAGCAGCACGAGCGGCTCAATTGGCGGCGGTGCGTTCATCCTTGGCTGTCTGATAGAGACTCTTCTGATAGGCCATGCTGCCCCACAGGGCAAGACCGAGGGCATCCTCCTTCAAGGCGTCCGGCTGCGCCGCCAGGGTCAGCTTCTCGTTGGCATTGTCGTAGACATAGCCCTCTGCCGCCCGTTCCGGTTGCAGGATCACCACATCCTTGCCGCGCATCAGGGCGAAGTTCTTGTCGTACTGCATGATGGCCCGACCCGGCCAGTCGGCAGGCATGCGGGTCAGATCCTTGCCGAGCATGGGGTAGTCGGCACTGATCCCCATCAGGGAGAGCAGGGTCGGCGCCATGTCGATCTGGCTGACGATGCGCGGATCCTTTCTCGGCGCAATACCGTCGCCCACGATAACCCCCGGAATATGGAAGCGGGGAATGGGCACCAGACTGGCGCCACCGACCCGGCTGTCGTGATCGGCGATGACCAGGAACAGGGTGTCCTTCCAGTATTCGGACTGTTTCGCCCTCTTGAAGAACTCGCCGATGGCGTAATCCGCATATTTGGCCGCGTTGTTGCGGGTCTGCTTGGGTTGCTCGAACAGTTCGATGCGGTTGTCCGGGAATTCAAACGGATCGTGATTGCTGGAGCTGAATACCAGACTGAAGAAGGGTTTACCCTCCTTGTGCAGCGACTTGAAGGTCTCGTCGGCCTTGGCCATCAGATCCTCGTCGGAGGCGCCCCAAGAGCCCTTGAACACCGGATTGTCGAAATCCTTCTGTTCGACGATGGTGGTGAAGCCGTTGCCGAGGAAGAAGCTACGCATGTTGTCAAAGTGGCTCTCGCCGCCATAAATAAAGCTGGTGTCGTAACCCCGCTGCTTAAGCAGATCAGCGATGGTGAAGAAGTTGGTCTGGCTCTTGCCGAGTTTGACCACCGACTGTGCCGGGGTAGGCGTGAAGCCGGTCAGTACCGCCTCGATACCACGCACCGAGCGGGTGCCGGTGGCGTAGAGCTGCTCGAAGGCCCAGCCCTGCTGCGACAGAGCATCGATGTTGGGGGTGAGCGGCAGGCCGCCGAGGGAGCCGACAAACTGGGCACCCAGACTCTCCTGCAGCAGGATCACCAGATTCTTCGGTTTACCCTGGAAGCTCGCCTGGTTGAAGGTCTGGCTGGGCAGCAGATCGGAGTTGAAATCACTGGCCGGACGGCCACTCTCCTTGCGCATGACCTCGAGCACCTTCTGCTCCGTCATCTCGCCGTAAAACTGGCCGGCATCCTCCTCGGCGCCCATCTGTTTGATGGCAAAGAAGAGGGAGTAGGCGGAGTTGACGGTGAGCGAGTTGACCAGCGGATCCTCGGCAAAGGCGACCATGGCCGGGTTCAGGGCGCGGTGGCCGAGACTGGAGCGGGCACCGAGAAAACCTATGGCCAGAATGAGCAGGGCGAAGGCCGGACGCAGATACCAGCGGGGGAAGCTGAGGCCACGCACCAGACGGCCGCTCAGCCACCAGCCACCGGTCAGCACGGCGCCACTGAAGAGTAACGCCAGCAGCAGCTCGGCTTTGCGCCCCGCCCACAGCATGGCGAACACCTCTTTCGGATAGATGAGGTACTCCACATAGAGACGGTTGGGGCGCACGCCATACTCGGTGACAAACGAGGGGGTGGAGATCTCGAGGAACAGTATCAGCCAGAGTCCGACGGTCAGCCAGACGCGCATCAGTTGCAGCCAGCCTCGGCCGATGGCATGGGGGCCTGCCAGCAGCAGAGTGAGCATGGCGGGGACACCCCAGACCCAGCAGAGGGTCGCAAAGTCGACCCGGATCCCTTGCAGCAGCATCTCCTGCCAGCCGGCCACGGCATCCACTCGTTCCAGTTGCCATATACCGAGGGCGATTCGGCTGAAAGAGAGAGAGAAAAGCGCGAGCGCGCAGAAGACGGCGAAGGGCCAGAACGGGCCGAGTCGCTGTTTTAGATTTGTCATATTTGTTCCTGAATGAGACTCTAAACGTCTGTCCACAGACGTTTTTTTAGTTGTTGTGAGGTTATGACAGATCGAATTGGTTAAGGTTGCATTCAAGTTTGTTAAAAGTCGGCATTAACACATTTATCATCTAAAAATGTGATGTCGCGCCACTAATGAGCACAGCATAATCTGCTGGGCAAAATGTGAGCCACAGCGTGTATGGATGGGGAACTGGTGTTTATAATTGCCGCGAATTATCTCAATCGGAGCCGAAGGGATGCCGGTCTTTATCGATGTCGAGTATGTGCGGGGATGGCGCCTGTTTCTGGTGTTATCGGATGGCACCACGGGTGTGCTGGATCTGACCCCCTGGCGAACCCAGCCGCTGTTTGCAAAGCTGGAGAGCGAGCGTCATTGCGCCCGGGTCTTCATCAACCGTCACCACCAGCTGGAGTGGCCCGTCGGATGTACCTTGTCAGCCCATGAGGTCTATCACCTCATCTCTCCCATCAATGAGCGGGAAGCCTTCAGCTAATCCCCATTTTTTGTGAGCCAACGCCAGATTCCTGTTACTGGAATGTTTGCCCGTTTGCCTTTCTGAGCCAACTTGGGTAAAACCTGCGCAACATTTTGCCAACTTGCCTTCGCTTCATCTGACAGAGGCTTGCCGCTTTCGCGCCGCAGGCCTTTTTTGCGGCCTGACGGCAAACCTTTCCCTTGCTGAAAGGTTTGATTGGTTGAATGAAAATAACAGAACAAACAAATACATAAGGAAAATGTATGGCTTGTCATATGCGCACACCTCTTGCCCTGCTGGTGGGCGGGCTCGCCTGTCACGGCGCTGCCGGTCAGGAATCGGTGCAACAGCTGGATCCCATGGTGGTGGTGGCAACCCGCCCGGTCAGCACACTTGAAGTGACACTGGATCCCAAGAAGCCCGGTTCCCCCATGCCCGCTGCCGACGGCGCCGGTTATCTGAAGAATGTCACCGGCATGAGCATGGTGCGCAAAGGGGGGCTCGGTGGCGACCCTGTGCTGCGGGGGATGGGGATGTCCCGCCTCAACGTGCAGATGGATGGCGGCATGCTGGCCGGTGGGTGTGGTGGCCGGATGGACCCGCCCACCGCCTATGTGTTCCCCCAATCCTTTGACCGGATCCGGGTGCTGAAGGGGCCGCAATCCCTCGAGCTGGGTGCTACCTTGGCGGGAACCGTGCTGTTCGAGCGGGACAGGCCCGAGTTCACCGCGCCGGGTCTCAAGGCCGATGCCTCGGCTCTCTATGGCAGTTTTGGCCGCGATGACCAGATGGTGGATATGACGGCGGGTTCGACCGATGGCTATCTGCGCGGTCAGTTCACCCACTCCGATAGCGACGATTACCGCGATGGTCACGGCAACGAGGTGCGATCTTTCTATCGCCGCGAGAACGGCACCGCCCAGCTGGGCTGGACGCCGGGGGAGCACACCTGGCTGGAACTGACCGCCGAGCGCAGCAACGCCCGCGCCGCCTATGCGGACCGCACCATGGATGGCCCCATGTTTGATCGCGAATCCTTCGGGCTGAAGCTCAAGCAGGAGCAGATCACCACTCACTGGCAGCGCAGCGAGCTGACCCTGTGGGACAACTACATAGACCACATCATGGACAACTTCAGCCTGCGGCAAAACAGCGGCATGAAGATGCTCTCCAACCCGGATCGCCGCAACACCGGCGGTCGCTGGGCCAACGACATCGCCTTGCCAGCAGACTGGCTGCTGACCGCCGGGCTCGACAGCAACCGGGATCAGCACCGCAGTCGGAGTGGGGTCGACTATGCCACCAAGGATCGCCAGCGCACCCTGCGTTTCGAGCAGCAGGGCGGCTTCGCCGAACTGGGTCGTCAGCAGGGGGCCCACAGCTACAAGGGCGGTTACCGTCAGGATAGGGTCGAGACCACCCGTTATGGCGTCGGTGAACAGACCCTCTACAGCGATACCCTGAGTCTTAACAGCGGGTTTGGCCGCTACGAATATCAGTGGTCGCAACGCTGGTCCAGCTATCTGGCCTGGGGGCAGGCAGAGCGGGCGCCGGACTACTGGGAGCGCAGCAAGGACAGCACCCCGTTCACCCTCAACCCGGAGCGCAGTCGCCAGTGGGATGCGGGGCTGGCTTTGCGCAGTCGCGAGCTGGACCTGACCCTCTCTATCTTTAGCGCCGACATCAAGGACTACCTGCTCTACAACAGCAAGTCGAACAAGGTGCGCAATATCGATGCCCAGACCCGGGGTGGCGAGTTGGAAGGGCGCTGGCAGTTTGCCGAGCAGTGGCGTCTCGATGGTGGTCTGGCGGTGGTCTACGGCGAAAACCAGAGCGACAACAAGCCGCTGGCCCAGATGCCACCGCTCGATGGCAAGCTGGCGCTGGGCTGGCAGCCGGACGAGGCGCTGAGCTTTACCCTGCTGGGGCGCGCCGTGGCGGCGCAGGATCGGGTGGATGTGGGCTCCGGCACGGTCGCCGGTCAGGATCAGGGCGAGACCCCGGGCTTCTTCACCATGAACCTGAGCGGCGCCTGGCAGTTTGCCAAGGGGTGGCAACTCTCGGCCGGGGTAGACAACCTGTTCGACACCTTCTACTACGAGCACCTCTCCAAGTCGGTCCACAGCAGTCAGGCCGGGCTGGGCTACGAGCAGAGCGGCCGCATCCCCGAGCCGGGTCGTTCCTACTGGCTCTCGGTCAACTACCGCTTTGCCTCGGCCGGTGTGCTCTAACCAGTTGAGTCAGATAACGTTTTCAGTCACAGACACCGCTGTGTGAGCATCGCTATCATGGTGAAAAACAGGCGTATCAGACGCCTGCTCTCACAGCGGGAACATAACAATGAAACAGGGAACGTTACGCTATGGCGGCCTGCTCGGGGCCGCCCTGTTACTTGCGGCTTGCGGCGGCAGCGGTAGTTCAGGTGGGGAGAGCTCTCCCCCCGTCGTCAATCCGCCGGTCACTCACCCTCCGGTCGCCACGGCCAGTCGTGCCTGCTATGGCGACGCTCAACCCGCCTGCAACCTGCGCATTTATCAGGTAATGGTGGAGTCGTTTGCCGATGGTGACGGCAGTGCCAACTACGGCGTCGGCTATGGCCCCTCCCAGCACAACGGCGATCTGCAGGGGATCATCGATAGTCTCGACCACATCAAGAGTCTCAACGTCAACGCCATCTGGCTCACCCCGGTGTTCGACTCCTGCGCGGGGCAAGGCGGCGATAACAAGCTCGATGACACCGGCTACTTCGCCTGCGACTTTTTTACCGTGGATCCCAACTTTGGCAGCAATGCCAAGCTCAAACAGCTGGTAGACGGGGCGCACCAGCGCGGCCTCTATGTCTTCCTCGACGGGGTGTTTGGCCACGTCAACAAGGTGGGGGTGAGCAAGCCCTCGCCAGAGGGGCGTCTGCCAGCCCTCACCAGCGGCGGTGCGGGTTATCCCGGCCAGCTGGTGGATTACAGCAAGCCGGAGAGCCTCGCCTACTTCAAGGAGGTGGCCCGCTACTGGGTAGAGCAGTACGGCATCGACGGTTGGCGCCTCGATCAGGCCTATCAGCTTGGGCTGGATGATTGGCGCGCCATTCGCAGCGAGGTGGAGCTGGCCAGCGCGGCGCGCAAGGCCGCCGGTCAGCAGTGGGGCACCCTTGGCTACATGGTGGGTGAGGTGTGGAAGGGGGCTGACGACATTCGCGCCCAGGCTTACGGCAGCAGCGACAATCCGGCGCTCTCTTCGGCCTTTGACTTCCCGTTGCGCTACGGCATCGTGCAGGCGCTGGCGGTGGAGGAGTCCGGCAAGGGTGGGCAGGGGGCCAGCGTGCTCGATGCCAGCTGGAACAAGGTGGAGAACTACCCGAATCACGCCATGCCGAATCTGATGCTGGGCAACCACGATCTGGTGCGTTTTGGCGATCTGCTGGAGCGTGGCAACTTCAAGTCGACCGAGTACTGGCAGCGCCACAAGGCAGCCTTCAGCTTTATGGCGGCCCGCTCCGGCCCCATCACCTTCTACTATGGCGAGGAGTTTGGCGACGAGGTGCCGGGCTTTGCTGCCAAGGTCGGCGGTGACTGTGCAGCGCAGGGCTTGTGCGACGACCATGTGGCCCGCAGCGACGGCAAGGTGCCCGCTGTCACCGGCTTTGTGCCAAGTAGCGAACAAGCCGAGCTGAAAGAGTGGCTGGCCCAGCTACTGGCGATGCGTGCCGCCCACCCCGCTCTCTATCAGGGAGAGCGAGTCAAACTGGTGGCCGAGGGCAGTCTCTATGGTGACATCAAACAGACGGCGGGGGAGCAGATAGTCTACCTGCTCAACCTCTCCACCACGGCGCTCAGCTACAACCTGCCAGCGGGCAAGTTGCGCAGCGGCAGTGCGCTGGTGGATCTGCAAAGCGGCGAGAGTCTGGCCATTGGCGGCAGCAGCGTGACGGTGGAGATACCACCCTTGAGCGGGCGTTTCCTGCGTCTGCAATAAGTCAGCAGCACTCTTTGATATGAGAGAGGGCCCCTTCGCGAGGCCCTCTCTGTCATTGTGGGCGACAAAATCATGGTGGTTATACGGTGGTCTGGCCCCGGTTTTCCAGCCGCTGGCGGAAGGCGCGGGCCAGTCGCTCATAGAGATCCTGCGCCTCCTTGTCTTCGATATCGCCGCGGATCCAGGGGTTGTCGACGATCTCCAGCAGCACGCAGTCGCGCCCCTGCTGGCGCAAGTCGAGGCCATAGAGGCCATTGCCGAGCTGATGCACGGCGCGGCGGGCGGTCTGCAGCACCCGCTCTGGCACCTCGTTGAGCGGTAACGCCTCGATGCGGCTCATGTCGAGAGGGTGCTTGCGGCGGCGAATGCGGTTGCCGGGTTCGGGCCGGTAGCGGCGACAGGCGAACAGCGGCGAGCCGTCGAGAAAGCCGATGCGCCAGTC
>NZ_JAAKNE010000088.1:0-18670 GCF_049170755.1 Aeromonas sp. 604176 | reverse complement strand
ACCAGATAGGAGTGACCAGTGACCCAGCCCACATCGGCGGTACACCAGTAGATGTCCTCTTCGTGGTAGTCGAACACATATTTGAAGGTGAGGGTGGCATAGACCAGATAGCCGCCGGTGGTGTGCAGCACTCCCTTGGGTTTGCCGGTGGAGCCGGAGGTATAGAGGATAAAGAGCGGATCTTCGGCGTTCATCGCCTCGGGCGGGCAGTCGCTGCTGACGGCGGCGGTTGCTTCATGCCACCAGATGTCGCGGTGGTTGTGCCAGGCGACATTGCCGCCGGTGCGCTTGAGCACGATCACCTTGTTGACCTGGGTATCCGGGTTGGTGAGCGCTTCATCCACATTCTTCTTGAGTGGCACCGGACGGCCGCCACGCAGTCCCTCGTCGGCGGTGATGACGATGCGCGAGCCCGAGTCGATGATGCGGCCGGCCAGCGCTTCCGGCGAGAAGCCGCCGAAGACGATGCTGTGTACCGCGCCGATGCGGGTACAGGCCAGCATGGCGATGGCGGCTTCGGGCACCATGGGCATATAAAGGCAGACCACGTCGCCGCGGTGAACCCCTTGTGCTTTCAAGACGTTGGCAAACTTGCACACTTCGGCGTGCAATTCGCGATAAGTGAGTTTGCGATCTTCGGCAGGGTTGTCCCCTTCCCAGATGATGGCGACCTTGTCGCCACGCTCTGCCAAGTGGCGATCGAGGCAGTTGGCGGAGACGTTGAGCTGGCCATCCTCAAACCATTTGATGGAGACATGGCCCGGATCGTAGGAGGTGTTTTTTACCTTGGTGTAGGGCTTTATCCAGTCGAGGATTTTGCCCTGTTCACCCCAGAAGGTATCGGGATCCTCGACGGAGGCCTGGTACATGGCGGCGTAGTCGCCCTTGTCGAGCAGGGCGCTGTTGCTGATATGGGGTTTGACCGGATAGACCTTGCTCTCGCTCATCACTCACTCCTTTGAATACATACTTTTAATAATTAAGTAACAACTTATACCTTTGGCTGATGGGGGCAATTAGACTTTTGGATAGACAGCAACATTTGGTTACAGGGTAATGGGTGACACTCAGGTGGTGAGTGAGTAAAAAGGAGGACTTTGATGGATGGAGGTAGTTATGTTCTCTCTATTGCTCTGTGCATCCCTCTGGCAGTTTGATGTGCCTGTACTGGCAGACAAGCCCCCCAAAGAGTTTGCGATTACGCATCAGGAGCCGTCACAGACCGTGCGGGATCGGGTTGCCGATCAGCTTGGCAACGCATGGCAGGCAAAAAAACCGGGGGCCAAATTTTCCCTCAGTGAGCCTGGATCCCGTTACTCTGGCGACTCACCGCTCACACGCATGCTCAATGAGCGGGATGATGGTGGTGTTCCCACCCTGACGTTTGGCAGATAGTCATATCTATCGCCAGGGGATTTTCCCCTGCGGCACCAATGACATCATCATCCTTTGATGAACGCAGTCGACCTGACGTTGCGTACCAATAGATAATCCCTTTTTCCCCTGTTAAGGGCTTGTGGGCACAGATGTTCAGCCTGAGTTGCAAGCCCTTGCTACCGTGGTCCTTTTGACATCCCGAGAGAGCGTTATGTCGCTAACAGAGGATGTTTATCATGCGCGGTCAGAGCGTTAGTGCTTGAGCTGTGCGGCTTGCTGGCAAAGAGGGCTGACGATGATTGACTCTGTTGTAATGGAATTTGGCAACATGGTTGGCATGTTGCCATTTGGTCAGGAAACCTGGAGTGCGCAGCAACAGGATATCCCCCTGATTGCAGGAAGCAGTTGCATTGTAGAGCCTAATGATGCGATGGGTTTGACTGTCTGTGCGTTTTCATTTGGCTGGACCCAAGATAGGTGGGCGCTGGTAAACGTGGAAGTTGCCTGTGGTGTGAGTGTTACCAGCTGAAGCGATAGCTCAGGGTCAGGTTCACGACGGGTTGCCAATCGCGATCCTTGATGAGCCACTGCTTGGCACCCGCTTCTGCGTCGAGTTGCCACTTTTGCCAAGCCCAACTGTGCTCCAGGGTTAGCCCCCAGTCTCGCCAACCTTCATGAGCATCATAAGCGGCCATGTGTGCCTGACTGCCCCGGGTCAGCCAGAGGTTGAGGGAGAGCCCGGCCGGCAGCGGCAGGCTGTGCTCCATGTACCAGAGCTGGCCATAACGGCCAGTGAGGTCGACGAGCTGGGACAACGTCAATTGATGGTCATCATCCAGCTGCCATCCCAGGCGCCACATAGCACTGAAACGGGTACTATCAACCACTGGCATGGATCCAACTCCCAAGGCGATAAAACTCTTTTCATAGAGAGGTAGTGCCAGCCCGGCACTGCTTCCGTTAGTGAAAAGGAGCCCAACCTGGGTCTCCCGTTCATAACCCCACCAGAGTTGGCTGTGCTGGGTTGCGTTACTACTGGCCTGGTTACTATCCAGTTGCCAGCTGCTGCCCAGTAACAACTCCTTTGCTTGCAATGGTAGCGTCACCAGTATTAGCAGCGACAGCCAATACTTATTTGCCATATAGCCGCGCCCAGTCCCGATCCTGATGCATTCCCATCAGATGACAGATGATGCCGGAGCGCTGGAAAGCATAAATAAGCAGTATGCTGGCGGTGCAGAGCAACATGATAAGGCCAAAACTGTTGGGCAGTATGGTGCCCTGACGGGCGGTCCACCACAGTAGCAAGGGGCCCCACAGGTGCACGAAGATGCTCTTGTGGAAGATGAAGACGGTCAGCGAGTACATGCCGATCCAGTTGAGTGGTCGCCAGCAGAGACGGATATTGTGTTGGTGTAGCCAGAGCACGGTACCGATCACCAGAAACTCCATACCCCAGATCCCGGCTCGGCCGATCATGTCCAGCGCCAGTTCGTGTTCGTTGGCGTAGATGTCGTTGAGCTCGACCGTGCTTGTCTCGCCGAACATGAGATAGATGGCCAGCGCCACCAGCGACAGCGTCAGTACCAGACGGTTGAGGCGATCTCGCCATTGTGGGCGCTGATGCCAGCACCAGCCATAGAGAAAGCCGAAACAGCCACTGGCCATGAAGAGGTCGAGACGGGCATCCAGCTCATAGTCGGGGTGAACGTGCAGCTTCATCCAGCTGTCGATATGGCCGAGCAGATCCTGTACGCCGAGTTGATCCAGCAGCAGGCTTAGAAGGGTCAGCAGGAGCATGCCGCGGATGCCGAACCTGGCATACACCATGGAGAAGAGCGCCAGCAGGCACATCCAGAGCATGACCGGGTAGAACGAGATGGCCTCGCCGAAGTTGGGGGCGATGACCAACCCTTCGACATAGAGCATCAGTATGATGCTGGCAAACAGGGCCAGCTTGCTGCCCAGCTGCGGCTTGAAGCTGGCCTGATCGCGGCGGCTCAGGTTGAATGCGGCCAAGGCCAGGTAGATCTGGCTGACCCAGGGGATTAACCAGGCTGATGCGTGTGCTGTCAGCTGATCCATGGGGAGCAGGTGTCCCGCCATTGCCTTGTGTGATACATAGAAGCTGTCCCACAAGGCATGTTCCCGATTGAAGAAATCGATGTACCAGTAGTTGAGGTAACCGGTGTAGTGCTCGAAGACGGCCATGAAGATGACAAGCCCGCGCAACAGATCGAGGCCTGTGATGCGCGCATCCTGTGGAGGCATACGATTGCTCCTGTGTAGTGTGGCGAAAGGAGCGGCACTATATCGGCTTTTGTAAAACTGAACGGGAGCTGAATGTAAGCAAATATTACGGGGAGCTGTACCGATGTGCTTGTAATGACTGGGAAGTGCCTGACCTGGCTGTCATGATTTGCAATATTATTGGCTGTTTTTTAGCCTTTCTCTCGGCCAAATGCCTGAATACCGCGCACAAATACCAGCCAGCCGAGCAGATGGAACGGGAGGGCAAGCAGATAGAGCAGCAGGAAGTGCGACTCGCTGCCGCTGCTGTTGATGAAGTCGATCCAGGCGGCCAGCAGCGCCAGCATGCCGGCAATCTGGAAGCGGCGGCGCAACACCACCTCGACGCCGAGATTGGCAAGGTAGAGGGTGAGCAGGATGCCAGCAAATCCGGTGAGCTGGGCGGTGCCGTAGAGCTCGCGATCCGGGTTGAACAGCAGCGCAATCAGGGGAGTAATGCCCTGATCCAGCGGGATCAGGGCCAGCAGCCAGCATGCAATCAGAAGCAGGGCTGTCTTCATCGCGGCCTCAGTCGGCAGACGGTGCCGGTTTGACCAGAGAGAGGTAGTTGGCATCCATCTTGAGGAAGACCCCCAGCAGACGGGCACTGGCGCCGTAGAAGCCAAACCGGTCGGCGGCGCGACAGGCGCTTTCGAACTTGTCAAACCAGCCCAGCAGATGGCCGTGCAGCAGCGCTTCCTGCTCGTCGAGCCAGCGTTCCCGTTCGGCCGCGCTCTTGGCTTCCGCCGCGCGGATGATGAGATTGCCCATCAGATCCAGCTCGATGGCCAGATGGTCGGCAGGCTCTTTGTATTTATCGCTGACATTGATACCAAGGCGATCGAGGCGGGCCTGCATCTCGGCCATCGGGGCCTGCATCAGTAGCTTGGCCTCGCCACGATAGAGCGATTCGTAGGGCAGGGCGCCCTGTTTGGGATCCACCAGAAACAGGCCGGCGAAGTCGGCGGCGAGTTCCAGTTGGCGATCCGGGCGCACCAGCAGGCGGGCGATGGCCTCGTTGAGTTCGGCCACGGCTTCGCGCATCGGATCCAGGGTGGAGAGGCTTTTCAGGAAGCTTCGCACATCATAGGTGTCATATTCGGCGATCTGCTCATCACTGAGTTCGGCGGCGAACAGGGTGGAGAACCACCAGTAGAGTTCGGCCCGGCGTTCGCTGGTAGCCATAAATTCCTGCATTTTTCCTCCGTGGATGGCAATCGGGAGCCTTGATGGCTCCCGATTCTAACGACTTTAAAAATAAAGGAAACTCAAGGGGGCGCTTTCGTCCCCTTGGGGTCAGAGTGCCGGGAACATGGGGTCGATGCCCTTGGCCGATTCCGGCGCGCCGAAGGCAGTGATGGCGGGTGCCTGCCCGCGGAACTTCTCGATCTCCACCAGCGCGGTATGGGCCGTGGTGGCCTGCGCCAGGCTGGAAGAGCCGATGTCGGCGGTCAGCACGTTGGGATCGCCGTAGGTACAGAGCGTCCCCACCTTGCCACCCTCTAGCGGGCCATACCAGGCTCCTTCCTGAATGCGCACCACGCCGGGGGCGTAGTCATCGCTCACCACCAGACCAGCCAATACCTGACCGCGGCCGTTGAACACCCGCACCAGATCGCCGTCCTTGAGGCCGCGGGATTTGGCATCCTGCGGATTCATGTAGACAGGTTCGCGACCCTGCACCGTGTAGGTGGCGCGGTAGTTGTCGGAGGAGCAGAGCTGGCTGTGCAGCCGCTTGTCCGGGTGGCAGGATTGCAGGTGCAGCGGGTACTGTTTGCTGCCCGGCCCGCCGTGGGAGCGCTCGTAGGGCTCGATCCAGACCGGATGGCCCGGGCAATCCCCATAGCCGTAGTCGGCGATGGTCTTGGAGTAGATCTCGATAAGGCCAGACGGGGTGCCCAGCGGCTCCAGATCCGGCTCCTGACGGAACGACTCGTGGCGCACCCAGGGTTGGCCTGCCGGGAAGGTGACGAAGCCCTCGCCGTGCCAGAACTGGCTGAAACGGGGCAGACGGATGCCGATGCCGCGACCCTGCAGGCGGGCATCGTCATAGATGCTCTGGATCCACTCCAGCTTGCTCTTGCCACCGGTGAACTGGGCCTCACGACCGAAGCGACGGCAGAGATCGGCGAAGATGTCGTAGTCATCGCGCGCCTCGAACAGCGGCTCCACCACCTTGTACATGGCCAGAATGCCCGCGTTGGAGTGGGAGCCCCACTGCTCGATGTCGTCCCGCTCATAAGTGGTGGTGGCGGGCAGCACGATATCGGCAAAGCGGCAGCTGGCGGTCCACTGGTGATCGATGCTGACCACGGTTTCCAGCTTGCGCCAGGCGGCGACCATCTTGTTGCGATCCTGCTGATGGTGGAACGGGTTGTTGCCGCAGAACACCGCCATCTTCATGTGGGGGTAGGTGATGGTCTGGCCGTTGAAGGCGATCTGCTTGCCCGGATTGAGGATGCAGTCGACGAAACGGGCCACCGGAATGTACTTGGAGTAGCCCTTCCAGTCGCCGTCATGGAGTGGTTTAACGCCGGGGATGACCGAGCTGAAACCTGACATGATGGGGCCGCTGGAGGTGATGGTACCCGCCCCGTTGTAGTGCCAGCCAAAGCCGTAACCGCCCCCCGGCAGGCCGATCTGGCCAATCATCGAGGCCAGTACCACCAGCATCCAGGCGTACTGCTCGCCATGGTGCATGCGCTGCACACACCAGCCGCCGATAAGCTGGGTGCGTCCACTGCTCATGGCGCGGGCCAGTTCGCGGATAGTCTCGGCAGGGACGCCACAGATGGCGGCGGCCCACTCGGCATCCTTCACCTGACCATCGCTGGTGCCCAGCAGGTAGGGCAGGAACTTGTCAAAGCCGGTGGTGTAGTTCTTCAGGAACGCCTCGTCGTGGCGCTTCTCGCTGTAGAGGGTGTGGGCGATGCCCAGCATCAGCGGTACGTCGGTTTGCGGATTCAGGGTCACCTGATCGCAATTGAGGTACTTCTGGGTCTTGGATTTGACCGGGTCGACACTGATCACTCGGATCTCGCCCTTGGCCACCTTCTCTTTGAGCTGCGCCCAGTAGTCGTAGACGCTGTGATCCGGCACCAGCCAGCCCACCTGCAGGTTCTTGATGGGATCGGAGCCCCAGATGACGATGGTTTTGCTGTGCTCCAGCACCAGCGGCCAGGAGGTCTGCTGCTCATACACCTCCATGGCGCCCGCCACGTGGGGCAGGATCACCTGGGCGGCACCGGTGGAGTAGTCACCGGCCTTGGCCAGATAGGTGCCGTGCAGGTTCATGGCGCGTCCCAGCATGGCACCAGCGGAGTGCAGCTTGCCCACCGACTGCCAGCCGGAGTGGCCGGCATAGAGGGCGCTCGGGCCATAGGTCTTCTGTACTCGCTCCAGCTCGTGATAGAAGAAGTCCAGCGCCTGGGACCAGGTGACCCGCACGAAGCGGTTTTGGCCGCGTTCGCTGGTGTCGGACTGGTGCCCCTTGCGCAGCCAGTCCAGCCGCACCATGGGGTAGCGGATGCGGGAGGGGTTGTAGACCACCTCACTCAAGGCCTTGAGCATGTCGGTGGGGTGCTTGTCATGCTCGAACGGCAGGGTCTCGACCCAGCGCCCATCGACCACCCGGGCACGGAAGGCGCCCCAGTGGGAGCCGGACTGCACCAGCTTGTCGCCAGACTCGGCGGCCATCACGGCACGACCGAGCAGGGAGGGGCCGATCAGGGCAGAGGCACCGCTGGCCAGCAAGCCACCCAGAAAACCACGACGGGAAATATTGATCATCTTGTTATTCCTCTTTCGAATCCGGACTTAGTGGCTGCCCTGACCACCGGTATCGGCGGCGTGGTTTTGCAGGTATTTGAGCAGGGTGCGCTCCTCTTCCTTGCTCAGGCGATAGTAGGCAGACATCGCCTTGAGTCCCGAAATCCAGCCGTTGGCAGTGAAGTGAGCGGGATCCGGCGCGCCGTGGCAGGAGTTGCAGGTGGATTTGTACATCTCGCCGGCGTAATCCCAGATCGGCTTGAGCGATGATTCAAAGCCCTTGCCATCGACCCAGGCCTGCACCTGAACCTGCTCCCACTTGATATGGGTGGCGCTGTCGGTCTCCTGCTTGAGCACTTTCTCGCTCGCTTTCAGTTCATCACGGATGGTGGCGACGAAGACCCGCTTGCCCATGTATTCGCTCAGCACCCGGCCCTTGCCATCGCTCTCGCGCCACCCTTCGATGGTCACCTTGAGGCGATCGCCGCTGCGGTCTACGACGTCGATGCGGGAGGCGGGCAGCAGTTTGCCGACCGGGTCTCTGCTCTGTTCGCTGGCATAGAGGTCTTTTTCACCCAGGTTGTAGAGGGTCTCGGCGGCTGGCGCCTCTTGCGCGTCGTTGACCAGGGTGGCGTAAGTGGCCCGGAAGCCGCCCGCCATGTTGGGGAGTTCGTGGGCGATGCCCTTGTGGCACTCGATGCAGTTCATGTTCTTCGCCGCCGCATCTTTCATCGCCAGCGCGGCCGCCGGGGACTGCTTGGCGTGATCCATGTTGTCGTAGCTGTGGCAGGACTTGCAGGTCTTGGAGTTCTGGCTGCTCATCCGTGCCCACACCTTCTCGGCCAGATGCAGGCGCCGGTCCTCGAACTTCTCCTGGGTGTCGATGCTGTGGCCTATGTACTCCTGATAGAGGTCGTTGGCCGCCTCCATCTTGCGGGCCACCTTGCCAACAAAGTCTTTCGGCTGGTGACAGTCGGTACAGACCGCCTGTACCCCTGAGGCATTCTTGAAGTGGATGGACTCCTTGTACTCCGGATAGACGGTGTCTTTCATGGAGTGGCAGGAGATACAGAATTCGAGGCTGCTGGTTTTCTCAAAGCCATAGTGCAGGCCGACGGTGCCCGCGAGGGTGACGCCGACGCCCACCAGAAGCAGCGCCAGTACCGACCAGCGGCGGCTGGGGGTGCGCAGGAAGTGCCACAGTTTTTTCATCATGCTCTCTCACATCACTTTTTTGATGGGAGCCATGATAGGGAGGCGTTGTGAACAGGGCTGCCGCCACAAATTAATGAAATAGGGGTATTTATGACAAAATGTGAATAGAATAATCCTCCCTTGTCGACCATCGTGAACCCTGCCCATGAGCTACCACATTCTGGTTGTTGAAGATGATGCGGTTACCCGCGAGAAGCTGACCGGCTATTTCGAGCGGGAGGGCTATCGGGTGACGGCGGTCGAAAACGGCCAGGAGATGCGCGCCGTGCTGGCGGAGCAGCCGGTCGATCTGGTGATGCTGGATATCAACCTGCCGGGGGAAGATGGTCTGCTGCTGACCCGTGAACTGCGGGCGCGCAGCACGGTGGGGATCATTCTGGTCACCGGCCGCAGCGATGCGGTGGACCGGATTGTCGGCCTCGAGATGGGGGCCGATGACTATGTCACCAAGCCGTTCGAGCTACGGGAGTTGCTGGTGCGGGTCAAGAATCTGCTGTGGCGGATCTCGCTGGCGGCCGCCGCGCCGAGCGAGCCTGCGGTGGCTGACGATGCGGTACGCTTTGGCCCCTGGCGTTTTGATATTCCCCGTCGCCAGCTCAGCAAGGACGGAGTGCCGGTGCGTTTGACCAAGGCGGAATACGAAGTGCTGGTGGCCTTTGTCGCCCATGCCGGGCGGGTGCTCAGTCGGGAGCGGATCCTGACCCTCATCAGCCATCGCAGCGATGGCCCGAGCGATCGCACCATAGACGTGTTGATCCGGCGGCTGCGCGGCAAGATGGAAGCGGATCCGCGGGATCCCCAGCTGTTTGTCACCGTCCATGGGGAAGGCTATCTGTTTGCCGGCGAGATAGCCTCCTGACCCCGTTACGGTGGCCTTGACCTGTTTGACCGGGTGTCAGACCGGCGGGCGGGTATCAAATTGCGGGCAGTCGTCGCCAATCTGGTGCCAGGGCGCCTTGGAGCCGACAAAGATGTGAAACGCGGGCCGCTGGCTCGGCACATCGTCCAGTACCCCGAGGCGCAGGTTGATCTTGCCGCTGCTGCTCTTCTGGCTGAACAGGCTGGAGCCGCAGTGACGACAGAAGGCCAGGGTGGTCTCTGCCGATTTCCGGTAGCGGCCGATGGCCTCTTCTCCCTTCACTATGGTGACCTTGTTGCCATCCAGTCCGCCGACCGAGGCATAATCTCCCCCTGAAAACTTGCGGCATTCGCTGCAGTGGCAGTTCCCCATATAGTCGAACTGATCCGGCAGGGTCAGGGCGACGGCGCCGCACAGGCAGCTGGCATGTAACTCTTTCATCTCTTCTCCTTGAGTGTGCTAATCGGATTTTGAACGGCTATTCGACCTGATAGACGGGGCGAAAAGCGCCATCCGAGAGGGAATCGGCGGGGTCGGCCAGCGGCGCAGACAGCGTCAGAATGGGTGGCCCCATCACTCGCGGGCACTGCTCGGCACTGGCATCAGGGTGTTGCAGCAGGCAGACCGCCTGAGCGACCGCAAGGCGCCCCTGCAGCCGCATCTGATCGCTGTTGGCGGCGAGGATCTTGCCCCGGCGCAGGCCCCGCTGTACCCCGTGGCTGAAGTAGGTGCTCAGCACCTGGGGCCTGTCGAGATGGCGCTGCGCCAGCTCGTTGACCGCCACTTCGGCGGCGATGGCGCCCCCCACCAGATAGTCGAGGTCGGGATAGCGGGCCAGCGTCTGCTGCACCAGCGTGCGCTGGATTTCCCGGCTGTTGTCGCCACGCTCGGTGCTGACCAGCTTGATGGCGCTCCCCTTGATGGCATCGGCAAAGCCCGGCTCGACGAAGTTGTTGCCGCCACTTGCCTGCGGTCCGGGGAAGAGGGCGACCGAGACCGGCTTGCTGCCGGCGGGGTGACGCTGCGCCAGCCAGTGGCCGATTTGCCAGCCCATCTGGTACCAGGAGACCCCCACCTTGGCCTGCACCAGACCGCTGGGCAGATCGTTGACCAGTCCAAAGAGCGGCAGCGGCGTGACCTTGGTTGCCTCGCGCAAGCCCTGATAGCTCACTGCGCCGAGCAAGATGGCGTCGCTCCCTTCCTGCACGCAGCGCTGCAACTGCTGGCGCTGCTCGACGAGGGCACCGTAACCCCCTGCTTCGTGGATCTGCAACTTGACTCCCAGCCGCTTCGCCTCGTCAACCATGCCCTGATTGACCGAAAGCCAGTAGGCATCGCGCAGATGGGGGTAGAGGGCACAGAGGGTCAGCGGTTGGGTTGCGGCGGCGGGTTCCTGCCACTGCTGGCGCAGCGGCTGGCCGCTGAATTCGCCGCCGGGCCAGATATCGACCGCAAAGGCGAGGGCGGCTCGGGGAAGCATTAGCAACCAGATCAGCAACAAGGGGGAGAGATAGACGCTTCGCATGGCCAGGGGTTTTGTTAAAGTGTTGGGCCATATTATCCGGTCAAAGCCGACCACAACCAAGGGACTTCCCGTGAGAATCTTTTCCGGCCTGGGTGGCAAGTTGCTGCTGGCCTTCTCCCTGATGGCGTTGTTGACCCTGAGTGCCTCCCTGCTGGGCTGGGTGGGGCTTAGCCATCTGCGCCAGCTGGAGCAAGGGGTGCAGCAGACTCTGGCCGATCAGGAGCTGGCCCGCACGCTCTCTCGCCTCAGCGGCGAGATCCAGAGCGCGTCGCGGCTGCTGGCCACCGCGACCAGCGCGCAGGAGCGGGAGCATCAGGGACGCTTGCTCACTCTGCAGGGGCAACAGTTGCAGCAGGTACTGGCACAACTTGGCCGTGGGCAGGGTTCAACAAGCCTCGATCAGCTCAGCCAGAGCATTATCGGTAATCTGGGTCAGCAGGGCTGGCTGGTGGGAGAGCGACTGACCCTGATGGCGCAGGGGGAGGCGCAGCGGGCCCGTCTGGTGGCGGCGGCTGGGCAGATCGCCGAGCTGGCGAGAAGCCAGATGGAGAACGCCGAAACCGTGATGGTGGCGGGGTTGGGTTCCCTCTACCAACAGCAAGGTGCGCAGGTGACCCGGACGCTGGACCGCCTGCTGGAGCAGGATCTTGACTGGCTGGAGCAGATGACCGAGCTGCGTCATCGTACCCTGATGCAGCAGCAGCGCATCGAGGAGATGTGGCGCAGCGAACGACAGGAACAGTTGCAAACGCTATTGCAAGAGGGGCTGCGGGAGCTGGCCATCTTGCAACTGCGGGCCGGGGCTGTGACCGACCCGGCCCGCCGGCAGGCGGTGGAACAGGCGCTGACCGTGCTGGCACAGAGCGACAAGCTGGTGCAACTGCGCAGCGACTGGCTCGGCAAGGGGGAGGCGCTGCGGGTGCTGGCCAATGCCAATGAAGCTCTGATGAGCAGTCTCAACCAGCAGGTCGGAGAGCTGGTCAGCCGTGCCCGCGATTCGCTGGGGCAGAGCCAGCAGGCGCTAAGCCAGCGCCTCAGGCTGCTGGAGCAGGCGTTGATGGGCATTGGCCTGCTCACCCTGCTACTACTGATGCTGCTGATGTGGCGCATGGTCTACGGCCGGATCGTCTGGCCGCTGCAACGGGCGGTGGCGGGGATGAGCCGGTTGGCACGCGGAGATCTGGCACCTCTTGAGCCGATCGCCAGCACCGGGCGCGATGAGCTGGCGGAGCTGGGCCGAGCTTTACAGGTGTTTCGTGACAATGCGGTCGAGTTGGGCCGCTATCAGCGAGAGCTGGAGTCGCGGGTCGAGGAGCGCACCGGCCAGCTCAGCCACGCCAACGAGCGGCTCAATGAGGAGGTGGAGAAGCAGCGGCAGGCTCGCGCCGAGGCCGAGCAGGCCAACCGGGCCAAGTCGGTGTTTCTCGCCACCATGAGCCACGAGATCCGCACCCCCATGAACGGCATTCTCGGGGGCCTGACGCTGCTGGAAGATACCCACCTGAGCGATACCCAGCAGCGCTATCTGGCCGCCATCGAGCACAGTGGCGAATCCCTGCTGGAGATCCTCAACGACATTCTCGACTACTCCAAGATCGAGGCGGGCCATGTGGAGGCGCGCCGCGAGCCCTTCCCCCTGTTCCAGCTGGTGGATGAACTCAGCGCGTTGTTCCGGCCAAAGGCTGCGGCCAAGGGGGTCACCCTGGCGCTGGAATATGCACCCGAGCTGGCGCCTGTGGTCGAGGGGGATCTGGGCAAGCTGCGGCAGGTGCTCGGCAACTTGCTCGGCAATGCGGTCAAGTTTACCGCCCGTGGCCAGATTACCCTGACGGTGGCGCCTCTTGCCTGCCAAGGCCCTTGCGCCGAGCCCTGCATCCGGTTTGTGGTGCGCGATACCGGCCCCGGCATTCCGGCCGATGAGCAGGAGGCGGTGTTCGAGGCGTTTCGCCAGCGCAAGCGCGATATAGGCCATCAGGGCGGCACCGGGTTGGGACTGGCGATCAGCCGCAAGCTGGTGGCCGCCATGGGGGGCGAGCTGATCCTTGCCAGCGAACCGGGCAAGGGGTGTGAATTCAGCTTCAGCCTGCCCTTGCAACGCTCGAGTGCTCAGCAGCCTGCCGAGGCGCAACCGCTGCACCTTGGCCAGTCCCGCGACATCCTGCTGGTGGAGGATAACGAGATCAACCGGCTGGTGGCGCACGGCATGCTGACCCGCCTCGGCCATCGCGTCACCCTGGCGGAGGATGGTCGCAGCGCGCTGGCGCTGGTGACCGAGCGCCCCTTCGAGCTGGCGCTGCTCGATATCAATCTGCCCGATATGGACGGCATGACCCTGCGCGAGGATCTGGCCGCCATCAGCGAGGAGATGCATGAGCGGCCGCTGCCCGCCATCGCCATCTCAGCCCAGATGTATCCGGAGGATATCCGCCACTGCCTTGCCGCCGGGTTTGTCGATTTTGTCGGCAAGCCGGTGCGGCTGGCGGTGCTGGCGAACGCCATAGATCAACTATTTCGGCAAGAAGGGGCCTCTATCGAGCCGCAGGTGCAGTTATCAGTAGCCGTGCCCCCAACTAACCACCCCGAGTGGGCCAATCCGGTGCTGGATGCCGATCTTCCCCTGCTCGGCATGGCGCGGATCCGTCAGCTGGTCGCGCTGTTTGAGTCGCAAGGGCGGGTGTTGGTGGATAAGTTGGCTCAGGGTGAGGGAAGTGAGCAACGTCAGCTGGCGCACAAGCTCAAGGGGAGTGCGCTGGCGCTTGGGTTGACCGAATTTGCCAGCCACTGTGCGGCTCTTGAGGCGGGAGGCGGGGAGCCTGCGACAATCGGGGCGCAATTTGACGCGGCGGTGAGCGGGTTGCAGCAGTGGTTGGCGGCCGACAGGGATGCGCCGTTTTGATCCCTGCTGGCGATGCACAACGTTCAGAGGGGGCCAGCCCCTGCGCCGTTATTCGCTCTCGCGAAACAGCACCTGCTTGCACTTGGCACAGACCCATTCCCGACGAAAATCGGTCAGGTGCACCATGCCCACCTCCAGCAACTCGTGGTGGCCGCAGTGATAACAGAAGATGATATCGCCATCGACTGATTCAGGGTGGGCCGCCAGATAGTCGGCTTTGGTGGGGAGCTGCTCCCACGAGGTGGTGGGGACATGTTTGCGTTGGCTGGTGTAGTAGACCCAGTAGAACAGAAAAAAGACAGCCAGGATCACGAATGTCAGCAGATGGTCCATCTTGAACTCCTCCGGTTAGGTGCAGCCCCTCGGATGCATGGCTGCAATCAGCTCCATCATCATTAAATTTGTTTCGAATGAATATGTTACAGGATGGATAAAGAGGGCGTTGTGATCCCCTTCGGGTTTTGCCCGCCTGCAGCGGGATGAAAAATGTGCCGTTTGGCGGAGCGGCCAGGGTATTGAACGGGGAGGGAATCTTGCTTTTTACAACATAAATTCAACATTTTTTTAGGTGGTTGGACTGTCTCTTTGATCCAGCTCACGTTACAATGCCAGCGCCCACTTCACCTAACGCGCAAACGATTTTCAGGAGAGAAACGGATGTTGAAACGTGACATGACCATCGCCAATTATGATCCGCAATTGTGGCAGGCCATCACAGACGAAACCCGTCGTCAGGAAGAGCATATCGAGCTGATTGCGTCTGAGAACTACACCAGCCCCCGTGTCATGGAAGCCCAGGGCTCCCAGCTGACCAACAAGTACGCCGAAGGTTACCCCTCCAAGCGTTACTACGGTGGTTGCGAGTATGTGGATGTGGTCGAAACCCTGGCTATCGAGCGCGCCAAAGAGCTGTTCGGTGCCACTTACGCCAACGTGCAGCCGCACTCCGGCTCCCAGGCCAACAGCGCCGTTTACATGGCTCTGCTGCAGCCGGGCGACACCGTACTGGGCATGAACCTGGCCCACGGCGGTCACCTGACCCACGGCTCTCCGGTCAACTTCTCCGGCAAGCTTTACAACATCGTGCCTTACGGTATCGATGAGTCCGGCAAGATCGACTACGACGACATGGAACGTCAGGCTGTCGAGCACAAGCCGAAGATGATGATCGGTGGCTTCTCCGCCTACTCCGGCATCGTTGACTGGGCCCGCATGCGCGAAATCGCCGACAAGGTCGGTGCCTACCTGTTCGTCGACATGGCCCATGTGGCTGGCCTGATCGCCGCTGGCGTCTACCCGAACCCTGTTCCCCACGCTCACGTGGTCACCTCTACCACTCACAAGACCCTGGCCGGTCCGCGCGGTGGTCTGATCCTCTCCGCTGCTGACGACGAGGAGCTCTACAAGAAGCTCAACTCTGCCGTCTTCCCGGGTGGTCAGGGTGGCCCGCTGATGCACGTCATTGCCGGTAAAGCCGTTGCCTTCAAAGAGGCGCTGGAGCCCGAGTTCAAGACCTATCAGGCTCAGGTAGTGAAGAACGCCAAGGCGATGGCTGCGACCTTTATCGAGCGCGGTTACAAGATCGTCTCCGGCGGAACCGACAACCACCTGATGCTGGTTGATCTGATCGGTCGTGAGCTGACTGGTAAGGATGCTGACGCTGCGCTGGGCAAAGCCAACATCACCGTCAACAAGAACTCCGTGCCCAACGACCCGCGCTCCCCGTTCGTCACCTCCGGTGTGCGGATCGGTACCCCGGCTATCACCCGCCGCGGTTTCAAGGAAGCCGAGTCCATCGAGTTGACCCACTGGATCTGCGACGTACTGGACAACCACGACAACGATGCTGTGCTGGCCACCGTACGCGAGAAGGTGCTGGATATCTGCCGCCGCTTCCCGGTTTATGGCTGATAAGTCAGACCATCCGGTTTGAGACCAATGCCACCTGCGGGTGGCATTGTTTTTTCTGGCTTTTACCGGTTTTGGATGGCCGTGCTACACTGGCCGACCTAGATCCTGGCCCGCCGGGCCGGTCCCTGTTCCATTAACGCCGGAGGTCCGATGCATTGCCCATTCTGTAGTGCGGTTGATACCAAGGTGATCGATTCCCGTCTGGTGGCAGAAGGCCATCAGGTGCGCCGCCGTCGTGAGTGTCTGCTCTGTCACGAGCGTTTTACCACCTTCGAAATGGCCGAGCTGGTGATGCCCCGCGTCATCAAGTCCAACGGTTCCCGCGAGCCGTTCAACGAAGACAAGCTGCGTGCCGGCATCCTGCGGGCACTGGAGAAGCGGCCGGTGAGCATGGAGGCCATCGAAAAAGCGGTCAACCATATCAAATCCCGCCTGCGTGCCACCGGCGAGCGCGAAGTCGCCTCCGAGCTGGTGGGCAATCTGGTGATGGATGAACTCAAGAGTCTGGACAAGGTGGCCTATATCCGCTTTGCCTCCGTCTATCGCAGCTTCGAAGATATTCGCGAGTTCGGCGAAGAGATCGCCAAATTGGAGAAATGATGGTATCGGATGGGCAAGTGGATATCCGCTTCGCCCCTCTCTACCTCAGGACACGAAGATATTCGCGAGTTCGGCGAAAAGATTGCCAAGCTGGAGAAGTAAACCGCCATGCTCACCCATGTTGCCGCGTCCGATTACGCTGCGCTAATCGAACCTACGATACTGCGTAAAGTCGAGATGTGTTGTCAAAGGAGCCCGAATGTTTAGTCAAGATGATTACCAATGGATGAGTCGGGCCCTCGAACTGGCCCGCCGCGGCCGCTACACCACAGCCCCCAACCCCTGCGTCGGCGCCGTGCTGGTCAAAAATGGCGTGGTGGTTGGCGAAGGGTGGCATCAGAAGGCGGGCGAGCCCCATGCCGAGGTTTACGCCCTGCGCGCCGCCGGTGACAACGCCCGTGGCGCTACCGCCTATGTGACTCTCGAACCCTGCTCCCATCACGGTCGTACTCCCCCCTGCGCCGAGGCGCTGATCAACGCCGGCGTGGCCCGGGTGGTGGCGGCCATGGTCGATCCCAATCCCCAGGTGGGTGGACGTGGCCTGCGGATGCTCTCCGAAGCGGGGATCAAGACCGATTTCGGCCTGCTGGCGAGCGAAGCCGAAGCGCTCAACCCGGGCTTTTTCAAGCGGATGCGTACCGCCTTCCCGCGGGTGACCGTCAAGTTGGGAGCCAGCCTCGATGGCCGCACCGCCATGGCGAGCGGCGAGAGCCAGTGGATCACCTCCCCGGATGCGCGCCGCGATGTGCAACGACTGCGGGCCCGCCACGATGCGGTGCTCTCCAGCGCCGAGACGGTGCTGGCCGATGGCGCTTCCCTGACCGTGCGCTGGGACGAGCTGCCCCCCTCGGTCAAGGCGAGCTATCCCAAGGAGACCCTGCGCCAGCCGCTGCGGGTCATCGTCGATTCGCAAAACCGGCTCACCCCCGACTTGCCGCTGTTCCAGAGCGAGAGCCCGGTGCTGCTGGCCCGTCACAAGGCGTCTGGCGAGTGGCCCGAGTGGGTGCAGCAGCTGGAGCTGCCGCTGCTGGATGGCAAGCTGGATCTGGTCAGCCTCTTCATGCTGCTGGCCAAACAGAACGTCAACTCGGTACTGGTCGAGGCGGGCCCGCGGCTCTGCGGCGCTCTGCTGGAAAAAGGGCTGGTGGATGAGCTGGTGCTCTATCAGGCGCCCAAACTGATGGGCGAAGAGGGGCGCGGCCTGTTCCATCTGCCGGGTCTGACCCGGCTGTTCCAGGCCCCCAAGCTCGCCATCAAGGATGTGCGCATGGTGGGGCCGGATATTCGCATTACCGCCAAAATAGCCTGATCTTTCAATGTTCAAGGGGGCATAATCAGCCCCCGTCATCAGCAAGGTGATCTGCATGTTTACCGGAATTATCGAAGCGGTGGGAACCCTGGCCGAGCTGCGCCGTCAGGGGGAGGACATGGCCCTCACCGTCCATGCACCGCATCTCGACTTCAGTGACGTCAAACTGGGCGACTCCATCGCTACCAACGGCGTCTGCCTCACCGTGGTGGCGCTGGGCGACAAGAGTTATACCGCCGACGTGTCGCTGGAAACCCTCTCCCGTACTGGCTTTGCCGCCGCCAGAGTGGGCGATCGGGTCAACCTCGAGAAGGCGCTGATGCCCACCTCCCGCCTCGGCGGCCATCTGGTCTCCGGCCATGTGGATGGGGTAGGGGAGGTGAAAAGCGTCTCCAGCAGCGGCCGTGCCATCGAGTACTGGATCAAGGCGCCGGGGGAACTCTCCCGCTATATCGCCGAGAAGGGCTCCATTGCGGTGGATGGCATCAGCCTCACCGTCAACGCGGTGCAGGGGGACCTTTTCCGCCTGACGATCGTGCCCCACACCGCGCAGGAGACCACTATTGCCAGCTGGAAGCCGGGTCACAAGGTCAACCTCGAGGTCGATCAGATCGCCCGTTATCTGGAGCGGCTGATGATGGGAAAAAGTCAGGAGAGCAGCGCCTCGACCCTGACCATGGAGACGCTGGCCAAGGCCGGTTTTCTCTGACGGTGTGCGCTGATTCTGGCCACCAAAACGATTTTCTGTGATCCCGCTCTGATTGAAATGGAGCCGCTAGCCCCAATCTAGAGCAACATACACACGCATTTGCGTTGAGCCTGCGGGCTCAACCCCCAAGCACACTGATGGAGTAGCCCATGGCGCTGAGCACAACCCAGGAAATCATTGCCGATATCAAGGCTGGCAAGATGGTGATCCTG
>NZ_JAAKNE010000087.1:0-18731 GCF_049170755.1 Aeromonas sp. 604176 | reverse complement strand
AAGTTCTGACCGAAACGCTTACGGGCCGTGTGGCCCATGTGCACCTTACTGCTCATATCTTTTTTTCTCTACCATCTTGATGGCGTGGTTAATCGCGGTGACAAGGCTGCCCGAATCGGCCAGGCCCTTGCCTGCCAGATCCAGCGCGGTGCCGTGATCCACCGAAGTGCGGATGAAGGGAAGCCCCAGAGTGATATTGACCGAACTGCCGAAGCCCTTGTATTTGAGCACAGGCAGCCCCTGGTCGTGGTACATGGCGAGTACCGCATCCGCATCCTTGAGGTATTTCTCCTGGAACAGGGTGTCGGCCGGCAATGGGCCGACCAGATCGATCCCTTCCTGGCGCAGGGTGACCAGGGCGGGTTCGATCACGTCAATCTCTTCACGTCCGAGATGGCCACCTTCCCCGGCGTGGGGGTTGAGGCCGCAGACGTAAATACGGGGTTTGGCGATACCAAACTTGGTGGCGAGATCCTCGTTGAGGATCCGGATCACCTTGCCGAGGCGATCTTCGGTGATGGCCATCGCTACATAGGCCAGCGGAATATGGGTAGTCGCCAGTGCGACCCGCAGCCCCTCGGTTGCCAGCATCATTACCACATCGGCAGTGTTGGATTGTTGGGCAAAGAACTCGGTGTGGCCGCTGAACGAGACCCCGGCCTGGTTGATGATCCCCTTGTGCACCGGCCCGGTCACCACGGCGGCAAATTCGCCGCTCATGTTGCCATCGCAGGCACGCTGCAGGGTCGCTAGCACATAGGCGCCATTGCCTTCGTTCAGCTCGCCCGGCACCACGGGGGCGCCGAGAGAGACAGAACATACCGTCAGGGTGCCGGCTCGCTGCGGTTGTGCCGGTTGACTGGCATCATAGGGCTCAAGCTCGATGGGCAGCCCCAGCAGGGCCGCTCGCTCGCGCAGCAGCGCCGGATCGGCGATCACCACCAACTGGTGGGGCCAATCCTGCTGGGCAATCTGCAGCACCAGATCCGGGCCGATCCCGGCCGGTTCGCCCGGGGTAACGGCAAGGCGACGGCAGCTCATCAGCTCGCAGATCCTTCGACACGGATGTAAGCCTCATCACGCAGCTCGTCCAACCAGGCCTGGGACTCTTCCACGAAGCGGCGATTGTAGATCAGCTGATAGGCACGCTGTTCCAGAGCCTTGTCAGTGGCATCCTGGCTGCGACGATCTTCCACTTGGACGATGTGCCAGCCGTGGCTGGTGCGGAAGGGGGCGCTGATCTGGCCTGGTTGCAGCCGGTTAACCATGTCGCGAAACTCTGGTACATAGACGTTGGGATCAGACCAGCCCAGTTCGCCACCCTGCACCGCAGAGCCCGGATCTTCGGAATACTTCTCCGCCATGCTGGCGAAGCTTGCCTTGCCGCTCTTGATGTCGTGCAGAATGCCATCCAGCATCCCCTTGGCTTTCTCTTCGCTCAGGATGATGGAGGGCTTGATCAGGATGTGACGGGCCTTCACCTCGGTCTGCATCACTTGCTGCTGACCCTTGGTGTCGAACACCTTGACGATGTGCAGACCGGCGCCGGAGCGCAGCGGGCCCACGATATCGCCCTTCTTGGTACCCTGTACCGCTTCGGCCATCAGGGTCGGCATCTCTTGCGGGCTCATCCAGCCCCAGTCACCCCCTTCCAGCGCCTTGGGGCCGTTACTCTCGGCAATGGCCAGTTTGCGGAAGTCGGCACCCTGCTTGAGGGCGGCCAGAATGCGCTCGATCTTGCTCTTGGCGGCATCCAGCTGGGCGGCGGTGGGGTTGTCCGGCAGGGCAATCTGGATATGGCCGACGTGGTATTCGTTCTGCTGTTGACCCTGTTTCTTCAGGATCTCCACCACCTGCTTCACCTCCTGCTCGGAGATGTTGATACGGCGGCGCACCTGATTGCGGCGCACCTCGTTCATCAGGATCTCGCGGCGAACCTCTTCCCGATACTGGGCATAGGTCATCCCTTCACGGGCGAGCTGGGCGCGCAGCTGATCCAGGGTCATCTTGTTGTCGGCGGCGATGCCCTGAATAGCCTGTTCCAGCTGGGTATCACTGATCTTCAGCCCCTGGCGATCCGCCAGTTGCAGCTGCAGGCTCTCCTGGATCAGACGGTCGAGTGCCTGTTTGCGCAGAGTGGCATCGTCAGGCAGAGACTGGCCGCTCTCCTGGGCGGAGAGTTTTACCTTGTTGACCAGTGCGTCCTGTTGACTGGACAGCACTACGTCCTTGTTGACCACGGCCAGCACTTTGTCCATCAGCTCGGGCGCAGCCAGTGCGGCCTGGCTCATGGCGCCGAACATTCCCGCGGTCAGCAGGGCAATCAGGGTCTTTTTCATATCCATCTCTCAAGGCTGGACCAGCATCATTGCTGGTCTTTCAGATTAAACGGGCGAACATAGGGCAACAGCTCGGTATCCAGGGTGACACTGCGGCCACCGGTACCCACGCTGCCAAGTCCCTTCATTTCAAACTGCAGACCAATGACTTTTTCCGAAGTGGGCTTCAGAGTGATGTTGTCCGGCTGGTTGTGCCACTCCAGGCTCATGTTGATGCTCCAGCAGCAGGAGTCGTATTTGACACCGATCTTGCGGTCAATGTTCACATCCTGCTTGATATCGCGATAGTAACCGCCATACATCTGCCACTGATCGGCGATCGGCGCCATCATCACCAGACCAGCCTGGCTGAGGTCTTCGGCCAGAGCAGGATTGCTCGGGTAGCGATAGTCCCGGTTGCCGTCCTGGATATAGCGGTAGTTGACCTGGGTGGTCAGCTTGCCGGTCCGGTATTCGACTGCACCGTTGCCGGCAGTAAATTCCCCCTCGGAGGTATCGTACTGGGTGCCGGCATGGGCGAACCACTCATCGGTGATCCGGGCATCCCCCTCGAACGAGAGCAGGGAGCGGGCGTTGGTGTTTTCCTGATCGGACGGGTAGAGGCGCACCTTGGGAGGTGTCATCTCGAAGGCCTGGGCTACCGCCAGACGTAACCGCTCATCCCCCACATTGTCATAGACCCGGCTGGTCAGGCCAACGGTGACCCGGTTGGCATCGCTGATGCGGTCGAGACCGGCGTAGCGGCGATCGCTGAACAGGCTGTAGTAGTCCTGACGGGTGGTGGTGGAGTCGTAAATCCCTATTTCGTCCTGATTCTTGTAAGGGATATAGAGGTACTGGAACTCAGGCTCCAGGGTCTGGGTGCCCTTGCCATCATACCAGTCTACCGGACGATCGAAGTTGACGCCCCCCTTGAGGCGGAAGGACGGCAAGGTGCGGGTAATGGTGCCGTCTTTCAGGGTCAGCTGCTGGCTATCTGCGTCTGTAAATTTACTGCGATCCTGGCTAATCAGGTCTTTGGGGATCTCCTGGTTGTAGGAGGTAAACATCAGTTTGTACTGGCTTATAAGGTAGTAACCCGGCGCATCGACCAGGGGGATGGTCAGGGTGGGAGCCAGATGCAGACGGGTAGCGGTATAACGCTCACCGGCCTGCTGGGCAGTGGCGCTGCCGCTGTCATAGCCAAACTTGGTCAGCTCGCTGTTCCAGGCCAGATCGAACCATTTCCCCTGCTGGAAGTAGTTGTAGTTGATGCGTGGCAGCATCTCGTGGGGCAGCAGCGCGTAGGGACTCAGGATCTGATAGCGACGCACCTCGGAGGTGAGGTTCCAGTTCTGCTGGTAGTAACCGGCGGTAAAGGATTGCTGCAACTGGCTGTCGACCTGGGTGCCCACTTGCGGGCTGAAGTCGTTGAAGTAGTTGTAATCCTTGTCCCGTACCTGGGTGTAGTCGATGCCTAAACGCAGGGAGCCATCCATCAGGGTGGATCCGTGACGAATATTCATCAGGTAACGATGACCATCTGAGAGGTACGGAGTCCCTGTCGACGGGTTGGTAAAGCTCGGGTTGCCAGCATCATACTGCTTGTCATCCCTGAGGCTTTCAAAATAGAGGGTACCGGTATGGGCTGGGTCCGGCATGTAGCGAAACTCTACCTGTTCCATCAGGCCGCGTTTGTCCATAAAGCGGGAGGTGATGGTGGCATCGTAGTTGGGGGCAATGTTCCAGTAGAAGGGCTGGGTGATCTCCATGCCGTTGCCGGAACTCTGTTTGTAACCCGGGTAGAGCAGACCTGTCTTCCGTTCATCCTTGATGGGGAAGTTGATATAGGGGAAGTAGAACACCGGGTAGTCATAGAGCCAGAGGCTGGCGTTCCAGGCTTCGCCGAACACCTCTTTCTGGTCGATGTCGATGCTGCCCGCCTTGAGGGTCCACACTTCCTGACCGGGGGGGCAGGTAGTGTACTGGGCTCCCTCCATGGTGATGTTCTGGTTGTTGTTGGTCATCACCACGCGTTTGGCAAAGCCGCGCACCGGTGAGCCATGCACCTGATACTTGCCCTCCTCCAGCTCGGAGTTTTTGGTATCCAGGTTGGATTTGAGGGTCTTGTCGCTGGTGACGGTCACCTGACCGTCGTTGTAATAGATGTTGCCGATGGCGATGACATCCCGGCTCTTCTGATCGAGCTGTGCATAATCGGAGTCAAACTTGCGAACACCCTGACGAACCTTGACGTCCCCTTCATAGACGGCGGTGCCGCCCTGTTTGGCCTCGAGACGGTCAGCATCAACCTCGACCGGCTGCGCATTGGCATCCTGATCCGATGAAGGCTTTTCTATCTTGGGAACATAGTCATAGCAGAGACTATCAAGAATGCCGGTGGCTGGCGGCGCTTCGAACGGGGCCGCCTGCACCATCATAGGGGTGAGTGCGGGGGCCAGGCTGATAGTCAGGGCGATGGGATAGCGGTACCCCAGTGTCCATTTGGTCATGTGAAAGACTCGTGCAATCCGTGATAGATACGGTTGATCCAAGGCATGCATTTTACGACAGGTTTCATCGAGTTGACATTGCATGTCATTGCTTTATGTTAGCCGGCAATGATAAAGCATTATTGCGGCCAGGGCTAACAGCCAAGTGCTGCTTTCCACCTTGGTCCTCTACTTATGCACGATCGCGATTCCCTGCTATTGCAGTGGGCACGCCGTATTTCCGGTGATGCCAATCTTCAGTTGACCCTCATTTCCGGTGATGCCAGCTTCCGTCGCTACTATCGCGGTGGTGGTCTGGTTTGGGTGGATGCCAATCCGAAAACCGAAAAAAATCATGAGTTTGTTCGTAACGCGACCGCCTTGCAGGCGCGTCAGCTGTTGGCGCCAGAGGTCACGGCGGTGGACTACGAACAGGGTCTGCTGGCGGTGAGTGACCTGGGCGATACTCAGCTGATCAGCTGCCTGAACGAACACAACGTACTGGCCTGGTATGGCAAGGCGATTGATTTGCTGCCCCGCCTGGGGGCGGTTGAACTGGCGCTTGAACCCTTCGATGCGGCATTTATGGCGCGGGAGAACAGCATTTTCCCCGAGTGGCTGCTTGGCCATCATCTGCAACTGAGCCTGAGCCATGAAGAGCAGCAACTGCTGGACGAGACCTTCGCTTGCCTCACTGCCTGCAATCTGGCCCAGCCGCAGGGGGTGATGCATAGAGATTTCCACAGTCGCAACCTGATGGTATGTGGCGGAGATACCCCCGAGAGCAGCCGGCTGGCCATCATCGATTTTCAGGACATGGTGATCGGGCCCCTGAGCTATGACCTGGTCTCCCTGCTCAAAGATTGCTACGTGCGCTGGCCGGATGAGGTGATCGATGAAGGGATGCGCCACGGTTTTGCCACCCTGCAACAGGCGGGGCTGCTTGGTGAACTCGATTATGCCAGTTTCCGCCGTGGTGCCGACCTGACCGGCATGCAGCGCCACCTGAAAGCGGCGGGGATCTTCACCCGGCTCTATCATCGCGACGGCAAGTCCGGTTATCTCAAGGATATTCCCCGCACCCTCGGCTATGTGGTGGATGTCTGTCGCACTCACGGTGGCGCCTATCCGGTACTGGCCCGTTTTGGTCAGTGGCTGGAGCAGGTGGTGTTGCCAGGGATCGCCAACGCTGGAGTGAAACCATGAAAGCGATGATCCTGGCCGCTGGCCGTGGCGAGCGGATGCGCCCGCTGACCGACCTGTTGCCCAAGCCGCTGCTGGCGGTGGGGGGCAAACCGCTCATCGTCCACCATATCGAAAAGTTGAAGTCAGCTGGCGTGACCGAGCTGGTGATCAACCACGCCTGGCTCGGCCACAAGCTGGTCGAGAGCCTTGGTGATGGCAGTGCGCTTGGTGTGACCATCCACTGGTCGGCCGAGGAGAGCGCGCTGGAGACCGCGGGCGGCATCGTGCAGGCGCTGCCACTGCTGGGCTCTGAACCCTTTTTGGTGATCAACGGCGATACCTGGCTCGATCTCGATTATCGCACTCTGGTCAGCCAGCCCCTTGGCGATGACTTGGCCCACCTCTGGCTGGTGCCCAACCCGCCCCAACACCCGAGCGGGGACTTTGCCCTGCAAGCCGGGCGAGTGATGGATACGCCAGCGTTTACCTTCAGTGGGGTCGGGCTATATGATCCGGCGGCCTTTGCCGGTCTCGCTGGCGGCGCCCGCAAGCTGGCGCCGCTGCTGCGTGACTGGATGGCGCAAGGGCGGGTGGGCGGCAGCCTGCTCGCTGGCGAGTGGCGTGATATCGGCACGGTCGACCGACTGCGCGAGCTGGATGACCAGCTCCAGGCCCGCACTCATTAACTTCAAGAGGTCTTGAACCATGCGTATTTGGGGTAAGGTGCTGGGCGCCTTCTTCGGTTTTCTGCTCGGCAATATTATCGGCGCCCTGATTGGCCTGTGGATAGGCCACCGTTTCGACCGTGGCATGGGGCTGCAGGGGGCGTTTCGTCGCGGCCCGAGTCAGGCGCAGCAAGCCGTCTTCTTCCACGCCACCTTCTCGGTGATGGGCCACATTGCCAAGTCCAGCGGTCAGGTGACCGAGCAGGAGATCCGGGTTGCCTCCAACCTGATGGATCGGATGCGGCTGGTCGGTGATCAGCGTGCCCGGGCTCAAGAGTCGTTTCGTCTCGGTAAAGAGGCCGACTTCCCGTTGCGCGAGACCCTGGCCGAGTTCCGCCGCGCCAGTCTGGGGCAGCGCGACATTCTGCGCTTCTTCCTCGAAGTGCAGTTGCAGGCGGCCTTTGCCGACGGGCGGGTAGAGGAGGGCGAGCGCGCCATTCTTCACACCATCGCCGACGAGCTGGGTTTCAGTCGCATCGAGCTGGCCCGCATTCTGGCGATGGCCGAGGCACAGATGAACTTCTTCAATCAGGCCCATGGCCAGTATCAGAGTGGCCATTCCGGTGGTCAGCAGTATCGGCAGGAGCCGCCTTCTGCGGATCGCCTCAAGAATGCCTACCAGCTGCTGGGGGTAAGCGAGAGCGACAGCGATCAGGATATCAAGCGTGCTTACCGCAAGGAGATGAGCAAGCATCACCCGGACAAGCTGGCCGCCAAAGGGCTGCCGCCGGAGATGATGGAGATGGCCAAGGAAAAGACCCAGGAGATCCAGCAAGCCTGGGAGTGGATCCGCGAGGCGCGCGGTATCCGTTAAGCGCCAAAGTCAGGCTGGAACAGACAATAAAAAGCCCCGCAGCAGTGCGGGGCTTTGTTTTGCCGTGTGGCGTAGGCCGGGTTATTTGGCCGGAATCGCTTCCAGCACGTGCACCAGCAGTTGCCAGAAACGCTCGACCGCCGGGATATGCACCTTCTCGTCAGGGGAGTGGGCCCCGCGGATGGTCGGGCCGAAGGAGACCATGTCCCACTCCGGATAGGCGCTCTTGAACAGACCGCACTCGAGACCAGCGTGGATCACCATCACGTTGGGCATAGTGCCAAACAGAGTCTGGTAGCTGTTGCGTACCAGCGCCATGACGGGGGAGTCCACGTTTGGCGCCCAACCAGGATAGGCTCCGGTGAATTCGCAGCTGGCACCCGCCAGGGTGAACAGGGAGCGGGTCATCTGCTCGATGCTCTCGCGACCGGAGTCAATCAGGGAGCGGATCAGGCACTGGACGTACACTTCGCCATCCTGAGTCTTGATGACCCCCAGGTTGGTCGAGGTTTCGGTCACGCCGGGCATGGCATCGCTCATGCGCATCACGCCGTTCGGGCAGGCCATCAGGGCATCCAGCAGGCGCTGCTGCAGGGAGACGCTCATCAGCTTGGCCGGTTTGGCGGCGTTGTTGACCAGCACGGTCAGGTTCGGCTCGGTGGCGGCCAGTTCGGTCTGGTAGATCCCGGTGTAGCGGTCAACCAGCGCCTTGAACTCGTTCACGCTGGCAGCGGGCACCAGCAGGGTGGCACGGGCTTCGCGCGGGATGGCGTTGCGCAGAGTGCCGCCGTGGATCTCGGCCAGACGAACACCCAGCGGCTCGGCTGCTTTGAGCAGACGTACCAGCAGCTTGTTAGCGTTGCCACGGCCGCGATGGATATCGCAACCGGAGTGGCCGCCACGCAGCCCTTTCACGGCCAGCTCGAACGCTTCGCCTTCGCTGGCGTCAACCAGCTCGAGCTGGAAGCGGATATTGGCATCCACACCGCCAGCGCAGCCCATATAGACTTCGCCATCCTCTTCGGAGTCGGTGTTGAGCAGAATTTCGCCCTCCAGCCAGCCCGCTTCCAGACCGAATGCGCCGGTCATGCCGGTCTCTTCGTCGGTGGTCAGCAGCACTTCCAGCGGACCGTGTTTGATGGTCTTGTCAGCCAGCACTGCCAGGCAACCGGCCATGCCTATGCCGTTGTCGGCACCCAGAGTGGTGCCACGGGCCGTGACCCACTCGCCATCTACATAGGCATCGATGGGATCGGTCGCGAAGTCGTGTTTGGTGTCGGCGTTGGCCTGCGGCACCATGTCGATGTGGGCCTGCAGTACCACGGCTTTGCGGTTTTCCATCCCCGGGGTGGCCGGTTTCTTGATGATGATGTTGCCGACCTTGTCCTGCTTGACCGCCAGACCTTCCCCTTGAGCCCATTGGATGATCCAGGCGCTCAGTTTGGCTTCATGTTTGGAAGGGTGGGGAATGGAGCAGATCTGTTCGAAGAAATGCCAAATCAGTTTGGGAGAGAGAGAGCTAAGCTGTGCCACGTCGGGACTCCTTACCAGCACGGAATTAACAGGGCCCCATCAGCGGGCCGGGGAAGAGGATAACGATAATACAGTCAATCACACAAAAATGTGAGCAATCAGCGCAAATCGCAGGCAGCTTGTGCTGGCTGATGGCAACCAGGCAGTACGATCGTCAGGTTCGGACGACGCTGACCGATAGAAAAGAAAATGTGTGACCGATCTCACAAAAATATTGAATTTAATACACCGACTGGTAAATTAGCTCCCGTGGTTCGCCACCCGTCAGGATGACGATGAAAGCCTCCAGGGAACCGAAGCAAAGCAAGTGCGCCTCCATGGAACCGAGTGTTCGTTCAAGGATTTGAGCCCGCATTAAAGGTACGTAACTTGTTAAGCAATCAGGAGTTTCAATATGCCAGGCAGCAACTCAACCTATTGGTTTGCCCCCTCTTTGTATACCCAGGGTTTCAGCTACCCTAACCCCTTCGTCACTCGTCGCTAAGACGAGCTGCCCAACCAGGCAGAGGCGAGAAAGCAGCAGGTGCGTGAGGTAAACCCTCCCCCTGCTATTTTTTTATCTGCGATTTGCCGCACAGTCCCATTTGGGCTCGGTAGTAGGGACGGCAGGTTATTCGTTTGGCGCTCGAGATGGGCCGAATGGAGAGGGTGATGCCGATTTTCCTGTTTTTGGCATACGTTTGCCAGGCATTTTCTCTGCAAACGGTGCTATCATATCGGCCCAACAGCCTGTCCGCGGTTTGGACACATCATCTAACCGATCGCCGGATAAGCCCATCTTGCTTCCATTGTTATCAGATTTGCTGCCGAGGCTTAGCCCTGAGGCAGCCGAAGTGCAATCTGAATTCAGTCGGGCAAGGGCCGCCATTTACTGGCATCCGCAGGGAGAATTGCGGATGTTGTTATTTTAAGTGATTGTTTTTAAATAACTATTCGAGATCGATAACATGCCGAAAAAGTTCTATGTGTCGTGGGACAACCTGCAACGTGAAGCTCGCCGTTTGGCCCGTCGTCAGCTGCCTGTCAGCCAGTGGAAAGGTATCATCGCGGTCAGCCGTGGTGGTCTGGTGCCCGCAGCCCTGATGGCCCGTGAACTTGGCATTCGTAATGTGGAAACCCTCTGCATCTCCAGCTATGACCACGACAGCCAGCGCGAGTTGGTAGTCGTTAAAGCTGCCACCACCGCCGGTGACGGCGAAGGCTGGCTGGTGGTGGAAGATCTGGTAGACACCGGCACTACCGCCAAGGCGATCCGCGAGCTCTACCCGAAAGCCAAGTTCATCGCGATCTTCGCCAAGCCGATGGGCGAAGCGCTGCTGGACGATTTCGAAGTGGCAATCCCGCAGGATACCTGGATTGAACAGCCGTGGGATATGGCGCTGGAGTTCGCCACACCGATCTGCGACGAAAAGTAACGGGATCGGGATGTGACGTTCAGAGCGTCAATTGGCCGCACGCGGCAAGAATGGTTTCACAGGGCTCCTTGATGGAGCCCTGTTTTTTTGTGTATCAATCTGTTGCAGGGTGGCTGATGGGCAGTAAAAGTGGTTAAGATGAGCTATTGCCTGATATGAATGGGACACAATCTTGGACTTGAACGACGACCTCAATCTGACCGAAAAGCTGTTTACCCGGGTCAAGAAGGTGCTGGAAACTTCCGAGATCTCCAACTCCAGCCCGGCGGACATTGCCGAAGCAGAGTCAGACGAGATGTTTATCGACGGCTCCATGTCAAAGAGCTGGTATCGCCTGCTGCGCCGCCCCTCCTGGGCCTGGCAGGGGGCCGACCCGGTCGAGGTTGAGCAGACTCTGGCCCGCATCGCCATGGCGACCGGTGAACGCACCCATGACTGCTATCTCGATACCATCAAGGGCTATGTGCCTGGCAACTGGATCTATGAGTGGAGCCAGGTGGCTGGTAACTACTTCAAGCTTGGGCGCGAACTGCGTGAGCAGGGGGATGCAGCTGGCGCCTTGAAACAGCTGCTCAAGGCGGTGCGCTACTATTCCATCGCCAGCTACCCCCATCTCAAGGATGATGAACTGGCGGATCAGGCCCAGCTGCTTGGCAATATGGCCTATCGCGAGGCGGGCCGGTTGTTCAAGGTGCCGCTCAAAGAGATCCAGGTGCCCTTTCGCGGCAAGCATATTCAGGGTTATCTCCACCTGCCGACCACCGACAAACCGGTGCCTCTGGTGATCATCAGCGGGGGGATCGACTCTCTGCAGCTCGATTTCCTCAACTTCTATCTCAAGCGACTCGAGCCCAACGGCATCGGTATGCTCTCCCTCGACATGCCGGGCATCGGCTATGCCGAGCATTGGCCATTGGTACAAGATACCAGCCGCCTTCATCAGGCTGTGCTGCACTATCTCTCCGAAGTGGCCTGGGTCGATCATCAGCGTATCGCTATGGTCGGTATGCGATTGGCAGGCAATGTGGCGGCACGTCTGGCCTTTATCGAGCCATTCAAGCTCAAAACCGTGGTCTGTGTCGGGGCCGGGGTCAATCAGGTGTTTACCAATCAGGAGTTGTTTGCCAAGTGCCCGCGCATGATGCGGGACAGCCTGGCCAACCGGTTGGGCGCTGATGCGGCTCATTGGGATACCATGCGTACCAAGTGTCAGGTATTTTCACTGAAAACGCAGGGATTACTGGGGACTCGCACCTCTGTGCCGATATTGAGTATTGGACACAAACGAGATTTCATCTGTCCCGAGCAGGATGTACGGGCATTGGCGGCGGCCAGTCGTAACGGCAAGGCCATCGTCTTCGACAAGCAGCCCTTGCTTGAGGTGTATGACAAGGCGCTGGACGAAATCGTCGAGTGGCTGAAACAGCATCTATGTATCTGATGCGTTGAAGGACTGACGCCATCCCGAGGTGGCGCGGCTTGTTTAACAGGGAGGTTAACATGTCTGAAAGAGTGACCTACAAGCGACTGCTGAGACAGTTTGCTGCCATTGGCCCCTATTTGCGTGAGGATCTCTGTGAAGAGGGGCGTTACCGTTTCGACAGTCTTTCCGTTTGTGTCAGTGCCAAACCGGCGCCAGACAAGCGGGAGTTCTGGGGTTGGTGGCTGGTGCTGGAGCAGGAGGATCATCTGTTCCGCTACCATTACCAGTTCGGATTGTACAATGCCGATGGCGAGTGGCTCGACAAGCCGATCCCCAAGAAGCACCAGGTCGAGGTGGAACGGACCCTCAACCGTTTCTACAAATTGATCAGTGACAAACTGGCCTCGCTCGAGTGTCAGCTAGTGCCTGCCGAACAGGTGACCAACGAGTTGAGTGTAACGGCTGCCTGAGCCTCTGATGCCCTGCGAGAGGTTGTGACGAGCTCGCAGGGAGACTCTTGCCCCATCCTTTCATCACCCTTTATGGAATTGCCTTGCAGGGCCCCATGGCCGTGGGTATAAAGATATTCCTTACTTTTTTAGCCTTTATGCTCCCATGGAAAACAGAACCATAGTCGTCAAGTTGGGCACCAGCGTGCTCACAGGGGGGTCTTCCCAGCTCAATCGTGCCCATATGGTCGAGCTGGTCAGACAGTGTGCGGCCTTGCACCGTCACGGCCATCGGGTCGTGGTCGTCACATCAGGAGCTATCGCCGCCGGGCGTGAACATCTGGGCCACCCGCCACTGGCGCCAACCCTGCCCAACAAGCAGATGCTGGCGGCGGTTGGTCAGACCCAGCTGATTCGGGTATGGCAGGATCTGTTCAACCTCTACGGTCTGCATATCGGCCAGATGCTACTGACCCGCGCTGATCTGGAAGATCGGGAGCGCTACCTCAACGCCCGCGACACCATGCGCACCCTGCTCGATCACCGCATTATTCCGGTCATCAACGAAAACGATGCGGTGGCGACCGCCGAGATCAAGGTCGGCGACAACGACAACCTCTCCGCGCGGGCCGCCATTCTGGCGGATGCGGATCTGCTGATCCTGCTAACCGACCAGAAGGGGCTCTTTACCGCCGATCCGCGCACCAATCCCGACGCCCAGCTGATTGAAGAGGTGCAGACCATCGACGATACCCTGCGCTCGCTGGCGGGTGACAGTGTCAGCGGCCTTGGCACCGGCGGCATGGCTACCAAGCTGCAGGCCGCCGATGTGGCGCGCCGCGCCGGTGTCAACGTGGTGATCGCGACCGGCCAGATGCCGGAGGTGATCGGCCGTCTCGCCAAGGGCGAGCGGATTGGCACCCTGTTCCCGGCGCTGGCGTCCCCGCTGGAAGGGCGCAAGAGCTGGATCCTGGCAGGCCCGCCCCCTCACGGCGAAGTTCATGTGGATCAGGGCGCAGTGGCCGCCATAAAGGAGAAAGGCTCCAGCCTGCTGCCCAAGGGGATCGTCGCGGTCAAGGGCGACTTTATTCGAGGCGATGTGGTACGAATTCTTGATCCCAAGGGCGCCGAGTTGGCCCGCGGCATCTGCCGTTACGACCATCTGGAGCTGGATAAGCTGCGCGGCGTCCACTCGGATCAGATTGAGCAGGTACTGGGCTATGGATATGGTTCAGTAGCCATCCATCGAGACGATATGGTGCTGCTCTAATCAGGGCGGCACGGCATGAACAAAGGGAACCGAGATGAGTCTGGAGAAAATGGGGCAGGCGGCCCGTGAAGCCGCCTATCAGCTGGCTACCGTCAGCACGGCGCAGAAAAACCGGGCGCTGGCCGCCATCGCCGACGAGCTGGAGGCGCGCAGTGAGCAGGTCCTCGCCGCCAACGCGAAAGATATCGCCGCCGGCCGTGAGGCGGGCTTGTCAGAGGCGATGCTGGATCGCCTGCTGCTCAATCCGGCCCGGCTGGCCGGTATCGTGGCGGATGTGCGCAAGGTAATTACTCTGGACGATCCGGTCGGCGCCGAAATGGATAGCCGGGTGCTGGAAAATGGCCTGCGGCTCTCCCGTCGTCGGGTACCCATCGGGGTTATCGGAGTCATCTACGAGGCGCGCCCCAACGTCACCATCGACATCGCCAGCCTCTGCCTCAAGACCGGCAACGCCAGCATATTGCGTGGCGGGCGCGAGACCTTTCACTCCAATCTGGAGCTGGTGCGGGTAATTCAACATGCCTTGGCGGCCTCCGGTCTGCCCGAGGCGGCGGTGCAGTACATCGACAACCCGGATCGGGCGCTGGTCGGCGAGTTGCTGCGTCTCGACCGCTATGTGGACATGATCATCCCCCGTGGTGGCGCGGGCCTGCACAAGATGTGCAAGGAGAACAGCTCCATTCCGGTCATCATCGGCGGCTTTGGCATCAGCCATATCTTCGTCGACGAGAGCGCCGATCTGGTGCGCTCTCTGGCGGTCATCGACAACGCCAAGGTGCAACGCCCCTCCGCCTGCAATGCCCTCGATACCCTGCTGGTACACGAGAAGGTGGCAGCCACCTTCCTGCCGCAACTGGTGACGCTGATGAACGAGCGCAAGGTGACGCTGGTGGCCGCGCCCAACGCCATAGCGCTGCTGGCGGGTGCCGACAACCTGTGCGAGGCGGGGCCGGAGGATTTCGATACCGAGTGGCTCGGGCTGACCCTGGGGGTCAAGTTGGTGGCAGACGTCAACGAAGCGCTGGCCCATATGCGCGAGCACAACGCCGGCCACTCCGATGCCATCCTGACCAACGATCTGGCCAACGCCGAGCGTTTCGTCAATGGCGCCGGTTCGGCTGCTGTCTATGTCAACGCCTCCACCCGTTTCACCGATGGTGGCCAGTTTGGTCTGGGCGCTGAAGTGGCGGTGTCGACCCAGATGCTGCATGCCCGTGGCCCCATGGGGCTCACCGAGCTCACCAGCTACAAGTGGGTAGGGCAGGCCGATTACCTCAGCCGTGCCTGATAATCGGCTGTTGCAAAAAAAAAATGCCGACCACAGGGTCGGCATTTTTTTCGCTGGCATCGCGCCGATACCACGCCGTGCGCTATTCCTCGGGGTTATTCCCCGTGATAGAGCTCCTTGTCACCGGACTTGAGCACATAACCCTTCCAGATAAAGAGGGTGTAGCCGCTGCCCTGCCACGACCAGTTGCCCTCCACACCTTGACGGGTCAGCAGGTGCTGCTCGCCGCTTGGCAGATGCAATTCGGCCTGCGTCTGGTCGGCATTGAACATCACGAAGGCGCTGCTGGTCTGGCTGGCATCGGTCGGATTGAGCCGGATACCCTCTTCAAACAGGCGCACACATTTGCCAGTCAGCGCTGACCACTGATAGCCCGCACTGCCGATACAGCCGTGGCTGTCGCGATCGCCGCCCACCAGATGTTGTTCCGGTGTACTGCATGCCGCCAGCAGCAGAGAGGCGGCCATCAGGGTCAAGGTGCGCATGGTTACTCCTGAAGATCCCGTTCGATGACGATGTTGGAGAATCCCAGCTCCTTGAAGTAGTTCTCCTGGTAATCCTTCACGCTTTTCTTGTCACGGCGACATACCTGAGCCAGCTGGGCCTCCATGGCGTGAAAACTGGTGAGATCCAGCCCTTCGGCAGCGGCGATGGCGTCGTAGATGCTGCGGAACTTGTCGTTCGCGTAGCCGATCTCTTTGGCCTGCTTTTTATAGGTATACGTAATCTTAAAGGCCATCTTGCCCTTCCTTCTTCGATTTGGCTTGCTTGCGCTGGACGTAGAGGTAGAGGCTTTCGACCTTCTCCCGAGCCCAGGGGGTCTTGCGCAAGAACTTCAGGCTGGACTTGATGCTGGGATTATCGGTGAAGCAGCGGATATTGATCTGCTGCCCCAGCTCTTCCCAGCCGTAGTGTTCGACCAGCGCGGTGACGATGGCTTCCAGCGTCAGCCCGTGCAGCGGGTTGTTTTTCTGCGAGGCGTTTGGTTGCTCGCTCATGCCTGCTCCGCCAGCTTGGCAAAGGGCTGACCCATGCGGGTGGTGACGCCATTGGCCAGATGGGGTTCGAAACCGGCCAGCATGCCCGGGCCAAACAGGCAGACCACGGTGCTGCCCAGCTTAAACAGGCCCATTTCGGCGCCTTTCTGCAGGGTAATGGCTTCGTCGCCGGTGTAGTCCCAGCGCACCACCTTCTTCTCTTTGGTCGGCGCAATGTTGCCGGCCCAGATGGTCTCGATGCTGGCCACGATAGTGGCACCGACCAGCACCAGCGCCATGGGGCCGTGCGGCGTGCGGAAGGTGGCGACCACCCGCTCGTTGCGGGCAAACAGGTTCGGCACGTTCTCGGCGGTGAGCGGGTTGACGGAGAAGAGATCCCCCGGCACGAACACCATGCTCTCCAGCACTCCGTCCAGCGGCATATGGATGCGGTGATAATCCTTGGGCGCCAGATAGATGGTGGCAAAGTCGCCATCCTTGAATGGCGCCACCAGATCCTCATAGCCGCCCAGTAGTTCGCGGGCGCTGTAGTCGTGGCCCTTGGCCTGAATGATGCGACCCTGCTGGATCGGGCCGAGCTGGCTGACGGTGCCATCCACCGGCAGCGCCAGGGTCATGGCATCTTCTACCACGGGGCGGATACCGGGCTTGAGCTCGCGGGTGAAGAACTCGTTGAAGCTCTTGTAGTGGGCTGGACTCTCGTGCAGCGCCTCGCTCATGTCGACCTGATACTGCTTGATAAAGGCCTCGATCACTTTGGTGGTGATGTTACCCGCTTCGGCGGCGGCAAATTTGCCGATCAGACGGGAGAGGGCGTGCTTGGGCAGACAGTATTGACCGGCAATTTTCAGGTTGTCAGTAATGCTCATGTTCATCATCAACGTAGGTTTATTAGGGTCACAGGCGCGCTTGCTGGCGACCGTGACGGGCTTCCTGCATGGTTTCCAGGATGCGGTGATAGTTGTGGAAGCGATCGGCGCTGATGGCGCCCGCCTCGACCGCGGCGCGCAGGGCACAGCCGGGATCGTCCTTGTGGGTACAGTCGCGGAACTTGCAGCCACCCAGGTAGTCGCGGAATTCGACGAAGCACCAGGTGATGCGGTCGGCTTCCAGATGCCAGAGAGCGAACTCGCGGATCCCGGGGGAGTCGATGAGATCGCCACCGCTCGGGAAGTGGTAGAGCCGCGCCGTGGTGGTGGTGTGCTGGCCGAGCCCCGAGTTTTCGGAGATCTCGCCGGTCAGTACATCCAGCCCCGGCATCAGGGCGTTGGTGAGCGAGGATTTGCCCACCCCGGACTGGCCGACGAAGATGCTGATCTTGTCGGTCAGTGCGGCTTTCAGCTCATCGAGCCCTTCACCGCTCTCGCAGCTCACCAGCAGCACCTCGTAATTGAGCTTGCGGTAGGTTTCGAGCTGGCTTTCGATGCGCGCTCTGGCGGCATCATCGAGCATGTCGACCTTGTTCAGCACGATGAGGGGGCGGATCTCCACATCCTCGGCAGCTACCAGATAGCGGTCGACGATGTTGGTGGAGAACTCGGGCATCACCGCCGAGACGATGATGATCTGGTCGATATTGGCGGCGATGGGTTTGACCCCGTCGTAGAAGTCCGGCCGGGTCAGTACCGAGTGGCGCGGATGCACCGCCTCGATGACGCCCGCTGTCGCGGCATTGAGGCCGGGACGCCACACCACCTTGTCGCCACAGACCAGACTGCTGATGCTGCTGCGCCGCAGGTTGCTGCGGTGGATGGTGCCATCGACCGCTTCCACGTCTGCGTGCTGACCAAAACGACTGATCACCACCCCTTCGATGGCGGGGCCAAACAGGGTGTCATCTACCACTGTGGTGTGATCTTTTTGCAGCCGCCGTTCGCGGTTGGCCTGGACGCGCCTTTGTTGACCCAGATTGAGTTTTGCTTTCTTTGCCACTCGATTCGCCAGTTTATGAACAGATCCAAAGCCAGTATGATACATGCAAATTGGCAAAATTCCGCCATTCCTCCCAATAGAGAGAGCAATCATGACAGTCAGCGCGCAGAACCTGGTATGGATCGACATGGAGATGACGGGTCTCGACCCCGAAGAGAACGTGGTACTGGAGATTGCCACCATCGTCACCGACAAGGATCTGAACGTACTGGCCGAAGGGCCGGTCATCGCCATTCATCAGAGTGATGAAGAGCTGGCCAAGATGGACGACTGGAACGTCAACACCCATACCAAGAGCGGTCTGGTGGCCCGGGTCAAGGCGAGCCAGCACGACGAGGCGAAAGCCGTTGCCGAGACCCTCGAGTTCATTCGCCAGTGGGTGCCGGAGCGCACCAGCCCGCTGTGCGGCAACAGCATCGGTCAGGATCGCCGCTTCATGGTCAAGCACATGAGCGATCTGGAAGCCTTCTTCCACTACCGCAACGTCGACGTCAGCACCATCAAGGAGCTGGTACGCCGCTGGCAGCCGGAACTGCTGGATCAGTTCAAGAAGAGCGGCACCCACCAGGCGCTGGACGATATCCGCGAATCCATCGCCGAACTGCAGTTCTATCGCAGCCACGTCTTCAAGATCTGATTCCCCGGCAAGGGTTTGTCATACTCTGGCTGCTAAAATCGACAGTTCGGCCAGCTTTTGAGCGAACGCGCGCAACCAGACAAAAAAGCCCTTGCAATTGGAATGACTGCTCTTATAATTCGGCTCCCGTACAGTAGCGCAAGCAACCAAATGCTGTACGGCCTGTTTTAAGGTAGTTGCGGGAATAGCTCAGTTGGTAGAGCACGACCTTGCCAAGGTCGGGGTCGCGAGTTCGAGTCTCGTTTCCCGCTC
>NZ_JAAKNE010000086.1:0-18887 GCF_049170755.1 Aeromonas sp. 604176 | reverse complement strand
GCCTTGAACTTCTCCACCAGGCTGTAGCGGATATTGGGACGATCGAAGCTGGCGGTGTGGATGAAGGGATCGTTCAGCTCTAGGCGGTGCAGCATGTCGCTGCGGGTCGCCTCGTCGGCGGTGGCGGTCAGAGCCACCACCGGCACCTGCGGGAACCACTGCTTGAGTCGCCCCAGTGCCGCATACTCAGGCCGGAAATCGTGGCCCCACTGGGAGACACAGTGCGCCTCGTCGATGGCGAACAGCCCGAGCGGCAGCTCGGCCAGCCGATCCATAAACTCGTGCTGCAGCAAGCGCTCGGGGGAGACATAGACCAACTTGATCTCGCCGCGGCGCATGGCGGCGAAGTTCTGGATCATCTCCTCCCGACTGAGGGCCGAGTTGATGTAGACCGCCGCTACGCCGTTGGCGCGCAGGCTGTCGACCTGATCCTTCATCAGCGAAATAAGGGGAGAGACCACCACACCGAGCCCGGGCCGCAGCAGTGCCGGGATCTGGTAGCAGAGCGACTTGCCGCCACCGGTGGGCTTGAGCACCAGCGCATCGCGCCCCGCGACGATCTGCTCGATGATCTCGAGCTGACCCGGCCGAAACTGCTGATAGCCGAAGACTGCCTGCAGCAGGGCAAGCGGACTCTCTGGCTGAGGATCTGGCAGGGTTTCGGCAATCGCGGTCATGGGCTCTCCTTTGGGGTCGCCATTCTAAAGCAGCCGCCGCCCACAATAAACCTGCCATTGCGACTGTTAATGAACTGTTGCAGACTGGCTGGAGTTTTTACTCGGCTTTGATGACAAGGATTGGGATCAGAGAATGAAACAGATGCTCAAGAAGATGGCGCTCAGTGGCATTGCCAACCTGTTTGCCGAGAAGATGCCCTTCAACAAGCTGATTGGCATGCAGGTGACCCACTACGACTTCGACAAGGTGGAGCTGCGCATCAAGATGGATGAGAAGCTGATCGGCAACCCTTTCCACAACATCCTGCATGGCGGCGTCACCGCCACGCTGCTGGATGTGGCAGGCGGTATGATAGTCGCCGCCTCCTGCATCGACGAGCTGGAGGAGTTCTCCCCCAGCTATCTCAAGGAGCGCTTCGCCCGCCTCGGCACCATAGATCTGCGGGTGGATTACCTGCGCCCAGGGCGCGGCAACGAGTTTATCGCCACCGCCCACATCATCCGGGCTGGCAGCAAGGTGGCCGTCGCCCGGATGGAGCTGCACAACGAAGAGGGCACCCACATCGCCTTCGGCACCGGTACCTATCTGGTGGGTTGAACCAAGTTAGTGCATAAAAACCACGCGGCTAATCCACTTTTAATCATTAGATTCCTTACCCCCTCTAGCCGAACAAGGTCCATACTGAGAGTCGGGATTGTGTGCAGAGGGAGGATTGCAGGCGATGAGTGCGAAACTGGCCATCAAACCATCCAGAGCCTTGTTGACACAGCTCGAGTCCATGCTCGACGAGGTGCAGACACCCGAGTGTCGCCACTGGTTGGAACAGGAGCTTGAGGGGTATTCTCTCTCCTCACCCCTGCCTTGGTATCGCATCGTTCCCTGTCGGCAACGCGGTCACTTTCTGGATCTGAAAACGGGAAAATATTTGACCTGTCATATCAACAGTCAAACGCTATGCCAACGCGATCTGGCCCAAATTCAGTTCATTTATGCCCGTGAACCCGCCGCCCACTATTTGCTGCAACGCAATTCCGGTATTGAACCCTGGCCAGAACAGCTGCTGGAAGATTATCAGGAGCAGTTGATCCCCGGCCATCTCTGTCTGCAAGCTTGGCATGAGCCCGTGATTTCATTACGCGCACAACTGATGGAGGGAATAGAACATTTCATTAGTGAGTACCCCAAGCACGCGGCCTTGCTGCCTCAACACAGTTTCAAGGCTTTGCGGCATCAGCACTGGCATATCTGAGTAAGCGCCTGGCGCGCAAGGAGGGCACCATAGACAAGACCCATAGCGAGATTGCCACAATCTAGAGTGCCGGAGTCAGGATCAGACTCCACCGATGGGCCACCGAGCGGTGGCCCTTTTAATGTCCGTGGTCTTACTTCGACTCTGCATACAGCAGGTCAGATCACTTGGCTAGGTAACAGGTCAGCAGCTAAAGAAAATTAGGAAAACAGGGTCAGCAGCTAAAGAAAATTAGGAAAACAGGGTCAGCAGCTAAAGAAAATTAGGAAAACAGGAAGGATAAATGCAAAAAGGCCGCTCTATTGAGCGGCCTTTTCAAATTTGGTCGGTGTGAGAGGATTCGAACCTCCGACCCCTTCGTCCCGAACGAAGTGCGCTACCAAGCTGCGCTACACACCGATGTCTGCGGGACGGGAATTTACCGAAAGCCCCGATCCGACACAAGCCTTTTTTGCATTTAAATAGAAAAAAAGGGCCATTTGCTCAACTATTCAACATCCTTAGCCCTCGTTTACCGAAATGCAGCCAGATGGTGACATTCCGCTAACTCTGCCTCAGGGTAAGCGCAAAGACTCCGGTCCCAGCAGACGGCGCTGCCAGTCAGCCACAGTGCCATGCTCCAGCCAGTCGGCTGCATGCTGGCGCCAGTTGGGGGAGAGGGCCAGATTCTCCAGCAACATCAGCAGATCCGCTTCATTGCGCACCTGATTGAACAGGATATCCGCCGTGCGCTTCACCGTCAGTTCGGGATAGGGTCTGTCTACCAGCTCCATGGCCGACTCCGGCGACACAATCCCCTCCTCCAGCACCCGCAGCAGCCAGCCACAACGGCCATTCAGTTGCATCACCTGCGACATCTGGCCATAGCCAAAGCGCTGGTTGAGCTTGAAACAGGGGGATCTCGGCTGGCTGATCTGGATCAGCGCCTCACCGAGCCGATAGACATCGCCGATGCAGGCTTGCGCCTCGGTCAGCCCGAGACCGGAGAGGTTCTCGCCAAAGGCGGCAGGTTGCCAGGCTGTACGTGGCGCAGGCAAGCCCAGCGCGGTTTGCCAGGTCTGCCACCAGAGATAGTGATCGGCCGGATAGTAGTGGAGCGCCCGATCCGGGCCACCGTGGTGGCGCGTGTCACACTGCTCATCCCCTTCCAGACCGGCAAAGGTACAGCGAACTGGTGCAGAGATCGGTTGCTTGTGAATGGCGCTGGTGAGGCCGGGCACCAGCTCGGTGCCACGACCACTGAAAAAGGAGATCCGCATACTCATCCTCCGGATTGACGAGAGTAGGCGGATCTTATCATCTGACGAGTCAGGCGACTGCCTGCATCTGGTTGCTCATGGCGATCTCGGCGCGACGGCGCTTCTCCGCCTTGGCCATCAGATACCAGCTGCCGAAGGTAAAGAGCGATACCGACAGCAGGATCAGGCTGGCCACCGCGTTGATCTCGGGTTTAACCCCGAGCCGCACCGCCGAGAAGACCTCCATCGGCAGGGTGGTGGAGCCCGGGCCGGAGACGAAGCTCGCCAGCACCAGATCATCCAGCGACAGGGCAAACGACATCATGCCGCCAGCCGCCAGCGAGGGGGCGATCATCGGGATAGTGATCAGGAAGAACACCTTCCACGGCTTGGCGCCAAGATCCATGGCCGCCTCCTCTATGGAGAGATCCAGCTCCCGCAACCGCGCCGACACAACGATGGCTACGTAGGCGGTACAGAAGGTAGTGTGCGCGATCCAGATGGTCAACATGCCCCGCTCGGCGGGCCATCCCACCAGCTGGGCCATCGCCACGAACAGCAGCAGCAGCGACAGACCGGTGATCACCTCGGGCATCACCAGCGGTGCCGTCACCATGCCACCGAACAGGGTTCGACCACGGAAGTGGGGAATTCGGGTCAGCACGAATGCCGCCACCGTCCCCAGCGCCACCGCGGCGATCGCGGTGTAAAAAGCGATCTCCAGCGAGCGGAACACGGATCCAATCAGCTGCTTGTTGTCGAGCAGGCCGAAGTACCACTTGAGCGACCAACCGCCCCACACCGTCACCAGCTTGGAGGCGTTGAAGGAGTAGATCACCATGATGATCATGGGCAGGTAGATAAACAGCAGCCCAAGCCAGAGCATCAGCTTGGCAAAACCGAAACGTCTCATCATGCCTTGCCCTCCAGCTCTTTGGCCTGGTTACGGTTGAAGAGGATGATCGGAATGATCAGCACCGCCAGCATCACCACCGCCAGTGCAGAGGCGACCGGCCAGTCGCGGTTGTTGAAGAACTCCTGCCATAGCACCTTACCGATCATCAGGGTCTCCGGGCCGCCCAGCATTTCCGGAATAACGAACTCCCCCACCACCGGAATAAACACCAGCATGCAGCCGGCGATAATGCCGTTTTTGGAGAGCGGCACAGTGATCTGCCAGAAACGGGTCAGGTTGCGGGCCCCCAGGTCGGAGGCCGCCTCCAGCAGGCTCTGATCGTGTTTGACCAGATTGGCGTAAAGTGGCAGCACCATGAAGGGCAGATAGGAGTAAACGATGCCGATATAGACCGCCAGGTTGGTATTGAGGATCTGCAGCGGTTCGTCAATCAGCCCGATCCCCAGCAAGACGCTGTTGAGCAGGCCGTTGTTACTGAGGATCCCCATCCACGCATAGACCCGAATCAGAATGGCGGTCCAGGTCGGCATCATGATCAGCAACAGCAGAACGGTCTGGGTCTCCTTGTTGGCCCGAGCGATGGAGTAGGCCATCGGATAGCCAATCAACAGGCAGAGCAGGGTGCTGACGAAGGCCATCTTGAGGGAGCCCAGATAGGCTGCGATATAGAGCTCATCCTCCTGCAGCAGCAGGTAGTTCCCCATATTGAGCAGGATGGTGAGCTGATTGTCGGCCCAGCTCACCACGTCGGTGTAGGGCGGGATCGCCACATCCGCTTCCGCAAAACTGATCTTTACCACTATGACAAAGGGCAGCAGGAAGAAGAGGAACAGCCAGAAGAAGGGGATGCCGATCACCAGCCGGCGCCCTCCGCCCCGCTTCAGTCGTTGCAAGATCTTCATGATTGCAGCACCACGCCGCTGTCATCTTCCCAGTAGAGGAACACCTGGTCATCCCAGGTTGGCCGCTTGCCGTGGCGTTCGGCATTGGCGATGAAAGCCTGAACGATTTTGCCCGAGGGCAGCTGGATGTGGTACACCGAGTGTCCGCCCAGATAAGCGATGTCATAGACCTCGCCCTTGGTCCAGTTGAAGTCCGGATGCTCGATTTCGGCCGGCTTTTGCAGGCTCATCAGCAGCTTCTCCGGCCGCAGGGCGTAGGTCACCTTCTTGTTCTCGGCACGGGAGCTGATGCCGTGGCCCACATAGATGGGCTGCTCCAGATCGGCACAGGCGATGATGGCGTGGTCCTGCTCATCCTCCACCAGCAGGCCGTCGAACAGGTTGACGTTGCCGATGAACTCGCACACCAGCCGACTGGCCGGGGTTTCGTAGATATCCATCGGGCTACCGATCTGCTCAATACAACCGTGATGCATGATGGCGATCCGCTCCGCCATGGTCATGGCCTCTTCTTGATCGTGGGTCACCATGACACAGGTAACCCCGACCCGCTCGATGATCTCCACCAGCTCCAGCTGCATCTTGGAGCGCAGCTTCTTGTCGAGCGCCCCCATGGGCTCATCAAGCAGCAGCAACTTGGGACGTTTCGCCAGCGAACGGGCCAGCGCTACCCGCTGGCGCTGGCCACCGGAGAGCTGGTGCGGCTTGCGACGGGCATACTGGGTCATCTGTACCAGCTTGAGCATCTCTTCGACACGGGCGTCGATCTCGGCCTTGGGCAGGCCATCCTGCTTGAGACCGAAAGCAATATTCTGTGCCACCGTCATATGGGGAAACAGGGCGTAGGACTGGAACATCATGTTGATGGGGCGTTCATAGGGGGGCATGTCGGTGATATCCACCCCGTCGAGGAACAGACGCCCTTCGGTCGGGCGCTCGAACCCGGCCAGCATCCGCAGCAAGGTCGATTTACCGGAACCGGATCCTCCCAGCAGGGCGAAGATCTCCCCCTTATGAATATTCAGGGAAACATTATCGACCGCCAGGGTTTCATCGAACTGCTTGCTAACCCTGTCTATTTTTACCAGCACTTCTTTGCGTTGCTGGCTGCCCTCAAGGGCTTTCTTGTAGGCACTGGAGGCTATCGCCATTACCAAACTCCCTAACGTGATACTGGCCTCACGGCCAATCCATAAAAGCGATTTGGCGCCCCAGAGCGGGCACCAAGGTCAGGTACCGGACTTGATCTTGCTCCAACTCCGGGTGATTTGACGCTGTACCGCGCGGGAATGTGCCTCCTGCACATAGAGCCGCTCCAGCACAGCCTGAGGCGGATAAACCCCCTCATCATTGCGCACCGTCTCATCCATGAACTCGCCAGCCTTGGCATTGGGATTCGCATAGCCCACATAATTGCTGACCTTGGCGATCACCTCGGGCTGCAGAACATAGTTGATGAGAGCATGTGCCTCTTTGACATTGGTGGCATCAGACGGGATCGCCATCATGTCAAACCAGAGATTGCCCCCCTCTTTAGGAATGCTGTAGGCAATCTTCACCCCCTTGCCGGCCTCGTCGGCACGGGCTGCCGCCTGCAAGATGTCGCCGGAAAAGCCCGCTGCCACACAGATATCGCCGTTGGCGAGATCACCTATGTATTTGGAGGAGTGGAAGTAGGCCACATAGGGGCGCACCTTGAGCAACTGCGCCTCGGCGCGCTTGATATCGGCCGCGTCCTGGCTGTTGGGGTTCAGTCCAAGGTAGTTGAGGGCAGCCGGGATCATCTCGTCTGCCGAGTCGAGGAAGGCGACGCCGCAACGGGAGAGCTTCTCCATGTTTTCCGGCTCGAAGATGGCCGCCCAGGAGTCGATCTTGTCGACCCCCAGCACCGCCTTGATTTTGTCGACGTTGTAGCCGATGCCGTTGGTTCCCCACAGATAGGGCACCGCGTACTGATGGCCCGGATCCACCTTCTCGAGCTGCTTGAGCAGCACGGGATCCAGGTTGGCCAGATTGGGCAGCAAGCTCTTGTCCAGCTTCTGGAAAGCCCCCGCCTTGATCTGCTTGGAGAGGAAATTATTTGAGGGCACCACCAGATCGTAACCGGTCCGTCCGGTCAGCAACTTGCCTTCCAGGGTTTCGTTGGAGTCAAATACGTCATAGACGGTCTTGATCCCGGTCTCCTGCTGGAAATCGCTGAGGGTGGTCTCGCCGATATAGTCAGACCAGTTGTAGAAATGGAGCACAGGGGCTGCCTGGACTGCATTCGCCAATCCCATGGTCAGCGCTATGGTTAGCAATCTGGTTGTATTCACGGTGTCAGTTCTCCTGTTCAGTGGTTGACCGTCTGCGCATCCATTCGCGCGGCCCATCCGGATGGATGGCATCACTACCCTCCCGGCCGAACTGCGGACCGGGAGGGGTATTCGTTACTTACCGGACTTGATCTTGGTCCAGCTGCGGGTCATCAGACGCTGCACCTTGGCCGGCAGATCCGGGAAGGTGTAGATCTTCTGCAAGGTTGCAGAGTCCGGATAAACCCCCGGATCGGTACGGATCGCCTCGTCAACCAGCGGGGTCGCAGCCTTGTTGCCGTTAGGCGCCTGCACCTGATTGGTGATGTTGGCGATCACGTCGGGCTTCATCAGATAGTTGATGAAGGTGTGGGCCGCCTCGACGTTCTTGGCATCCGCCGGGATGGCGATCATGTCAAAGAAGCTGCCTGCCCCCTCTTTCGGAATGGTGTAGGTAAGTGCCACGCCATTTTTGGCTTCCGCCGCCCGCGCCTTGGACTGCTGCAAATCCATGGAGTAACCGACAGCAACACACAAGTTGCCGTTGGCCAGATCCGAGATGTACTTGGAGGAGTGGAAATAGGCGGTATAGGGACGAATGGAGAGGAACAGCTCCTCGGCCTTCTTCAGCTCGTCCGGCTTCTGGCTATCCGGTTTGAAGCCCAGATATTGCAGGGCGGCCGGTAACATTTCGGTCGGCGAGTCGAGGAAGGAGACGCCGCACTCCTTCAGCTTGGCCATGTTCTCCGGCTTGAACACCAGATCCCAGGAGTTGAGCGGCGCATCGGCCCCCAGTACGGCCTTCACCTTCTCGGCATTGTAGGCATAACCGATGGTGCCCCACAGATAGGGGATGGAGTACTGGTTGCCCGGATCGCTCGGGTCGAGCGCCTTGAGCAGGTCGGTATCCATATTTTGCCAGTTGGAGAGCTTGGACTTGTCCAGCTTCTGGAACACGCCAGCCCTGATCTGTTTGGCCAGGAAGGGGTTGGACGGCACCACGATGTCGTAGCCGGATTTACCAGCCAGCAACTTGGCTTCCAGTACCTCGTTGCTGTCAAACACGTCATAAACCACCTTGATGCCCGTCTCCTTCTGGAAGTTTTCCAGGGTATCCGGGGCGATATAGTCGCTCCAGTTGTAGACGTGCAACACCTTCTCTTCAGCCATTGCTCCGGCACTTGCCATGACCAGAGCCACAGAGGCAGCGATCACTCCCGTTTTGAAAGACATCATCCTTGTCTCCTAAGCAAATTGTATGCGCATGCCAACCTGCCTGGCGGCAGCTATCCCTTCAGCTTTGCAGCCGTCAGATCCAGACTGAGCCTGGCTAGCTTGACCAATTCATCAACCTGTTCCTCGGTGATCACCAAGGGGGGCGATATGATCATGGTATCGCCTACCGCCCTCATCACCAAGCCATTGTTAAAACAGAATTCCCGGCAAGTCATCCCGGCATTGGCATGGGCCGGGAAACGCCGGTTGGTCTGCTTGTCCTGGACGATTTCCAGGGCTGCGACCAGCCCGCGGCCACGGGTTTCACCCACCAGCGGGTGGTCAGCCAGCTCTGCCCAGCGGCGCTGCAAATAGGGGCCGATGGTATCATGCACTCGCTTAACTATGCTCTCCTTTTGCATAAGCTGGATATTGGCCACCGCCACCGCGCAAGAGACCGGATGGCCTGAGTAGGTGAAGCCGTGGTTGAACTCGCCCCCCTCTTCCACCAGCCCCTTGGCAACCCGGTCACTCACCATCACAGCGCCGAGCGGCAGATAACCGGAGGTAATCCCCTTGGCCAGACACATCAGATCCGGCTTGATGCCAAACCCTTCGCTGGCAAACCAGTGGCCGGTACGGCCAAAGCCGCAGATCACCTCGTCGGCTATCAGCAAAATGCCGTAGTGATCGCAGATGCGCTGGATCTCCGGCCAGTAGCTGTCAGGCGGAATGATGACACCGCCCGCCCCCTGGATCGGCTCGCCGATAAAGGCGGCCACCTTGTCCACCCCCAGCTCCAGAATCTTCTGCTCCAGCTGACGGGCCCTCTCCAGCCCAAACTCGTGGGCACTCATCCCCTGCCCCTCACCGAAGTGGTAGGGCTGGTCGATGTGCACTATGCCGGGAATGGGCAGACCACCCTGGGCATGCATCCCTTTCATGCCACCCAGACTCGCCCCCGCCACGGTGGAGCCGTGATAGGCGTTGTGGCGGCTGATGATCACCTGTTTTTCCGGTTGCCCCTTGCTGGCCCAGTAGTGGCGCACCATCCGCAGCACGGTGTCGTTGCACTCGGAGCCGGAGCCGGTAAAGAAGACATGGTTGAGATGGGATGGCGTCACTTCGGCCAGCAGGGTGGCCAGCTCGATCACCGGCGGGTGAGCGGTCTGGAAAAAGAGGTTGTAGTAGGGGAGCTGCTCCATCTGTCTGGCCGCGGCATCCACCAGCTCCTGCCGGCCATAACCCATGTTGACGCACCAGAGCCCCGCCATGCCGTCCAGAATGCGCTTGCCTTCGGAGTCTTCCAGATAGACGCCACTGGCTTTGGTGATGATACGGCTGCCCTTCTTGTTCAGAGCCTGAAAGTCGGTAAAGGGGTGCAGGTGGTGGCTGGCATCCTGCTGCTGCCACTCACGGGTAGTCTGTTGCATTGTTAGCTCCTCGGTTCCTTCGATTTAGCTGGTTCTGTTCGTCAATCATCAGGAAGGCTGCCACTCCCGCAATCACCGCCACTTTCGCGTGGACTGCGGCATGGCCTGCTCCTCACATCCTTCAATTCGAGCCAAAAACTGTTATCAACCATGCAACCAGAGCGGTGGCGAGCCAACTTCCGCTCACAACCATCCGCAGGCGGAGGCACTCCTCCATCCCGTATTACCGGTTACAGGCAGGGGAGGCAGCCTGCCTCCCCGATTCGGACGATGCGTGGCCGGCACGCATCCGGGTCAGACGTTCAGCAGCAGGAACTCTCGCTCCCAGCGGCTGATCACCCCGAAGTAGGTCTCGTACTCTTTGCGTTTGACCGCGACAAAGGCGCGTGTAAAGCGCTCCCCCAACATCTCCTTGATCGGCTCGCACTGTTCGAGATGGCTGAGCGCCTCCTCCAGCGAGCGGGGCAGACTGTAGGGCAGGTCGTAGGCGCTGGATTTCATCTCCTGCATGGGCTCCAGCTTCTCCATCATGCCGAGATAGCCGCACGCCAGGGTGGCGGCCAGCGCCAGATAGGGGTTGGCATCGGCACCGGCGAAGCGGTTCTCCACCCGGCGGGCACTCGGGTCGGAGAAGGGTACCCGCAGACCACAGGTGCGGTTCTCGACACCCCACTGGACGTTGCGTGGCGCGCTCTCACCGAAGGTGAGGCGGCGGTAGGAGTTGACATTGGGAGCCAGCAGGGCTGTCACCGCCGGGGTGTACTTCTGCAGACCTGCGATGAAATGCATGAAGAGTTCGGAGTTGCCGCCATCCGGGGTACCGAACAGATTTCGACCGTTCATATCCTCCAGACTCTGGTGGATGTGCATGGCGGAGCCCGGCTCGTTGCTCATCGGCTTGGCCATAAAGGTGGCGTAGATGCCGTGGCGATGGGCCGCCTCACGCATGGTGCGCTTGAAAAGGAACACCTGATCCGCCAGATCGATGGCATCCCCGTGCAGGAAGTTGATCTCCATCTGGGCAGCACCGGACTCGTGGATCAGGGTATCCACCTCCAGCTCCTGCGCTTCGCAGTAGTCATACATGTCTTCGAAGATGGGATCGAACTCGTTGACCGCATCGATACTGAAGGACTGGCGAGCTGTCTCGGGACGGCCGTTGCGCCCTACCGGCGGCATCAGCGGATAGTCGGGGTCTTCGTTGCGGGTGACCAGATAGAACTCCAGCTCGGGCGCCACCACCGGCTTCCAGCCCTGAGCCTCGTAAAATGACAGAACCCGACGCAGTACGGAGCGAGGTGCAATGTCGATCAGCTTGCCGTTGACGTCGTAACAGTCATGGATAACCTGAGCGGTAGGTTCCAGCGCCCAAGGGACGAAACGGATGGTGTTGGGGTCAGGATAGAGCTGCATGTCCCGCTCCAGCGGATCGATCATGCTGTCGTCATCCGGATATTCGCCGGTCACTGTCTGGGTGAAGATCACCTCGGGCAGACGCATGCCCCCTTCTCGCAAAAACTTGTTGGCTGGGATGATCTTGCCCCGGGCGTTGCCGGTGAAATCAGGGAAGAGACACTCCACTTCCGTGATGCGATTGCTCTCCATCCAGCCCTTGATACTGTCCATGTTAAACCCCGACTCTACGGTTGCCATTGGCAAGGGTGTCTAATATATGGAACACCCTTGTTATCAAATTGTAATCAACACCACCATAAAAGCCCGCTATCAGGGGTAATGTCAAGCAGTGGTGTTTAAAAAACTATAAATAACGGCGCATATAATGACCAAGTCGGCACCAAATACTAAACACTCGTGGTCTCGCCTCTCCCCAGTGCAAAGCCGGTGCCAACCGGCCAAAACCAGATGTCAGATCCCGTCAGATCAGCCGCTAAAGGGGCCATTTTTTTGCAAAGGCGCACAATCCCTGTCCTATTTGCTTTGCTTGGCTGCTTTTTTTTGGTACAAGGCCCGCCCTGATTTGCACTCTCTTGCATGAAAACGGTGCAAATCAGACGAGAAGGGCTTGGTCTGCAGGCAGACAGCCCCCATAAACAGGGATAATTGGGTTAGTAAACTGACTGGTAGTAAATCGTATGTGTGATTTCATGACTGAAGACCAACTGGCCTTTTACAAGGGGCAGATCGAGCGGCAGATCGCCGAGCTCGAAGAGCGCCTGAACTCCCAGGCCAGCCAGGCCATCGCCACCGACACCAACGAGATGGCCGATGAAATTGACCGTGCCAGTATCGAGGAAGCCCGCCGTCTGGAGCTGAACCGCATCGAGCACGACAAGCTGCACCTGCGCAAGCTGAGGGGCGCATTGAAGCGAATGAACGATGGAGATTTCGGTTACTGTGAATCTTGTGGTGACGAGATCTCTCTCAAGCGGCTGCAAGCTCGTCCAGAGTCCCGTTTCTGCGTCGAATGCCAGAGCACCAAGGAATTTAACGATACCCACGTGTTCCGCCGCGTCGCCTGATTCTTCGAAGAACCGTCACCATTCAGGTGCAACAGACGCCAACAAGGCTGGGCCCGCGCTCAACCTTGCACAACGCCTCGCAGCAAGATGGTGACAAGTTCTGTTAGACTCCGGACACCTTCCGGAATCTACAGGAGAATAGAGAGTGAAATGGCTCATCAAACTGTGTTTGTGCCTGCCACTGCTGGCACAAGCACAGGTTCTGACGGTCAAGGTTCCCAGCCGTCCCGTCAACAATCTTGATCAGGAGTACCAGCTCAAACTGCTGGAACTGGCCCTGACCCGCTCCGGACAACCCTTTCGCATCCAGCCTGTCGAACTCGACCTCAACCAGTTCACCCTTCAGCAGCAGCTGAGCAAGGGCAAGACCATCAACGTCTTCTGGATGGGTACCTCCAGCGCACTCGAATCCTCCCTGATTGCCGTCCCCATTCCGCTGTTTCGCGGACTGGAAGGATTGCGGCTGTCGTTCATCCACGCGGATGCCCAAGAGAAGTTCAACCAGATCAATACTCTGGCCGACCTCAAACAGCTGAAGGCGGCGCAAGGGGTCGGTTGGGCCGATAACAAAATTCTGGAAAATGCGGGCATCCCGACCTTCTCCGGCCGCTACAGCAGCTTGTTTCGCCTTATCAACGACGGCGACAAGATCGACTTCTTCCCGCGCGCCCTGGTAGAGATCTTCGCCGAGCGCAGCGAGCTGGTGGCGCAGTATCCCAACCTCGCCATCGAGCAGCATCTGCTGATCCGCTACCCCTTCGCCCAGTTCTTCTTCGTCAGCCCCGAATACCCCAAGCTGGCCAAGGCGATTCAGACCGGGTTGGAGCGGGCCTATGCCGATGGCAGCTTTATGAAGTTCTTCCATGACAACCCCAAGATCCGCGAAGCACTGGCCAGCGCCAACCTCGATCAGCGGGTCACCATCGCCCTGCCCAATCCGGACATGACCCCGTTGCTAAAATCCATTCCGGCCCAATATTGGGATTATCCACCGCAGGGATAAGCATCCCGAGCGCCTGACCATGAGGGTCAGGCCGCGAGAACACAGTGCGCCAGGGAGGTGCCATGAAGGGAATCCAGGAGTGGTTTGTGGAGTACGGCCAGAGCCATCGCCATCCGATAAACGTCGCCATCCACAAACTGGCGGTGCCGGGCATCTATCTCTGCTCGCTGGCGCTGCTCTGGTGTCTGCCGCTCGGGCCCTTGCCAGAGCCCCTCAACTGGGCGGCAGTGGCGGCCATTCCGGTGCTGCTGTTCTATCTGCAACTGTCGTTTTCGCTGTTCGCGGGGATGGCGGTGCTGACCGCGCTCGGGCTGGCCTTCTGCCACCAGTGGCAGGGGCCGCTGCTGTGGTCCTCGGTGGCAGCGTTCGTGCAGCTCTGGATAGCCCAGTTTGTCGGCCACAAGATCGAGGGCAAACGCCCCTCCTTCCTCGCCGACCTGCAATTTCTGCTGATAGGCCCCGCCTGGGTGCTTGCCAGCCTCTATCGTCGTCTGGGCATTCCCTATTGAGGAATGCCGGGCCAACAGGAGAGACCATGACACATAACCACACGCGACATAACGCCCTTCGCCGCGCCCTGCCCCTGCTGCTGGGGGCCCTGTTTGCCGGCCCGGCACTGGCCGACAAGGCCGACCCGGTCGGTGAAGTGAGCACCGCCTTCAAGCTGTTTGGCCCCAACCACAAGATCCTGGTGGAGGCATTCGACGACCCGCGCATCGACGGTGTCGCCTGCTATCTGGCGCGCCCCAAGACCGGCGGCGTCAAGGGCGGGCTGGGACTGGCGGAAGATCCCTCCCACGCCTCCCTGTCGTGCCACCAGATCGGCCCCATCACCCTGCCCGAAAAGCTGAAGGCGGGGGAAGAGGTGTTCGATGTCAGCACCTCGCTGGTATTCAAGGAGCAGAAAGTGGTGCGTTTTTACGACAAGAAACGCAATGCATTGGTTTACCTGACCTACAGCACCAAACTGGTGGATGGTTCGTACAAGAGTGCAGTCAGCGCCGTTCCCATCATGCCCTGGGGACAATAACCAGCCGGTTTGTCCTGTGATAGCTGACCCATTTTGTTGTAATTTGACGACACACACGCTGCGGAGCACATACCATGAAAGTCGCCGTATTCAGTACCAAGAGCTATGACAAAGAGCATTTCAACCAGGCCAACAGCCAGTACGGCTTCGACCTGGAGTTTTTCGATGTGCGGCTGGAGGCCAAAACGGCCCGACTGGCTCACGGCTTCCCGGTGGTGTGTCTGTTCGTCAATGACGATGCCGACCGCGAGGTATTGACCGAACTGGCTGCCAACGGCACCCAGGTGATTGCCCTGCGCTGCGCCGGTTACAACAACGTGGATCTGGCCGCTGCCAAAGAGCTGGGGCTGAAAGTAGTGCGAGTGCCCGCCTACTCCCCCGAGGCGACCGCAGAACACGCCGTCGGCATGATGATGTGCCTCAACCGCCGCATCCATAAGGCTTATCAGCGCACCCGCGACGCCAACTTCTCGCTGGAAGGGCTGGTCGGCTTCAACATGCATGGCAAGACCGTTGGCGTCATCGGTACCGGCAAGATCGGTCTGGCCGCCCTGCGCATCCTCAAGGGCTTCGGGGTTCGCCTGCTGGTGAACGATCCTTACCAGAATCCGGCAGCCATCGAGCTGGGGGCCGAGTACGTGGATCTCGATACCCTGTTCCGCCAATCCGATATCATCAGCCTGCACTGCCCGCTGTTCAAAGAGAACTACCACCTGTTGAACAAGGAGGCATTTGCCAAGATGAAGGACGGGGTGATGATCATCAACACCAGCCGTGGCGGCCTGCTCGACTCCAACGCCGCCATCGAGGCACTCAAGACCTCCCGTATCGGCGCTCTGGGGCTTGATGTCTACGAAGAGGAAGAGGATCTCTTCTTCTCCGACAAGTCCAACGAGGTGATCACCGATGACGTGTTCCGCCGTCTGTCCGCCTGCCACAACGTGCTGTTCACCGGCCATCAGGCGTTCCTGACCCGCGAGGCACTGCACGCCATCGCCGATACCACCCTCGGCAATATCCGCGCCATCGAGAGCCAGGGCCGCTGCGACAACGAAGTGGAATAAGGGCTCGCCCTCTCTTCGTCACGCGCCGGGTTGTGAGACCCGGCGCCTTCGGGTAGGCTAGCCCCCCTTTTTTATTCAGGAGTCTGGCGCCCATGTTTATCGGATTTGATTACGGCACCTCCAACTGTGCCGTGGCCGTGATGGAACAAGGTAGCCCCAGGCTGCTGAATCTTGGTGCATCCCGCTATCTCCCCTCCACCCTGCATGCCCCCCACCGGGATGCTATCGCCGGTCTGCTGGCCGAAGGGCTGGCCCCCGCCCAGCAGGCGGAGTACCTCAAGCTGCGTGGCCCCGTGGTCACCCGCGCCCAGACGGTTCGCCGCCAGATGCGGGAAGAGGGGCTGATCGACGAGCTGAGCTTTGGCGGTGCCGCGCTGGAGCGCTATCTGGAAGAGCCGGACGACGGCTACTACATCAAATCGCCGAAATCCTTTCTCGGCGCCTATGGCCTCAAGGCCCCCCAGATCGCCCTGTTTGAAGACATCGTCTGCGCCATGATGCTCCATGTCCGCCAGCAGGCGGAGCAGCAGCTCGGTGCCCCGATCCGCCAGGCGGTGATCGGCCGTCCGGTCAACTTCCAGGGTCTGGCGGGGGAAGAGAGCAACCAGCAAGCTATCGCCATCCTGACCGAGGCGGCCCGTCTGGCCGGTTTCGAGCAGGTAGAGTTCCTCTATGAACCGGTGGCCGCCGGGTTTGAATTCGAGGCGCGCCTCACCGAAGACGCCGTGGTGCTGGTGGTGGATATCGGCGGCGGTACCACCGACTGCTCCATGCTGCGGATGGGCCCGAGCTACCGCGATCAGCTGGATCGCAGCGGCGATCTGCTCGGCCACAGCGGCCAGCGGATCGGCGGCAACGACTTCGATATCCGCCTGACGGTGGAAGGGATGATGCCGCTGCTCGGCATGCACGAGACCCTCAAGACCGGCAAGCCGCTGCCCCACCCGCTGTTCTGGGATGCGGCCGCCATCAACGACGTCAGCGCCCAGAGCCGCTTCTACAGCCTCGACACCGCCCGCCAACTGCAGGAGCTGCAGCTCGACAGCCAGCCTGGCAGCAAGCTGGGTCGTCTGGCCAGCCTGCGGGCCCACAAGCTGAGCCACCAGCTGGTGTGGCGTGCCGAGCAGGGCAAGATCGCCCTCTCGGAGCAGGAACTCAATCGCCAGTCGCTGGCCGAGCTGGAAAAAGGGCTGGAAGCGGAACTGACCCGCGAACAGCTGGCCAACGCCTCGGCCCTGCTGCTGGAGAAGATTGGCGAGCTGATGGACGAAGCGATTGCCGCCGCCGGTGTGCAGCCGGATCGCATCTTCGTCACCGGCGGTAGCGCCCGCTCGCCGCTGATCGCCAGCTTTATCCGCCAGAAGCTCCCCTCCATCCCGCTTGAGGGTGGCGATGACTTCGGCTCGGTGGCTGCCGGTCTTGCCCGTTATGCCGAGCGGCTGTTCGCCAACTGAGCCCTGAGATAGCGTAAATCGATGGCAACATCACCCGTGTGTTGCCATTAAGCGACAGTCGTGCGGGACAAGGGGCGACAGAAGCGGTCGGTCGTCCCCTCTCCCGCCCTGCTCCCGACTGCCCAAAAAGGGTATTCTTGACGCTCCCCCAACCGGAGCCCCCTCATGCCCAGATTGCCCTTTTTGCTGATCCCCCTGTTACTGCTCGCTGGCTGCAGCTCGACCGCCTTTGTTCAGCAAGATCTGCAACACCACCACTGGGTACTGAGCAAACTGGATGGCGAACCGATCAAGGCCCCCCGCGACAATCCTCCCGATTTCGAGATCGGCGAGCACTTCACCGTCAACGGCATCGCCGGTTGCAACCGCTACTTCGGTCAGGGCCATCTGGAAGATGACAAACTGTGGATCACCAGTCTGGGCAGCACCGAAATGGCCTGCATGCCGCCGCTCGACACTATCGAACAGGCTGTACTGACCACCCTTACCGAGGGGGCGACCTTGAGCGGCACCAGTCAGAACCTGATCCTGCAGGGCAAACGGCACCGTTTGGAATACACCTTGCGCGACTGGGTGTTCTAGCGCTCACAAAGCCGCATCACAAACAGGAACATGTTGTCCGGCTGTGGCACAATATGAGGCAGAGTTCGCAACGGAGGCTGCCTCAGCCATGTCGATGGATCGCCTGTTTGACAAGATCAAACAACTCCCCACTATTCCCAAGCTGCTGCACGAGTTGATGCAGAGCTTCAACGACGAGAATGCCCGCATCGACCAGATTGCGGCCAAGATCGCCATGGACCAGGTGATCAGCGTCAAGGTGCTAAAGATGGCCAACTCGGCCGCCCTGCGCCGTGGCAACGAAGTGACCTCCATCGAACAGGCGGTGATCCGCCTCGGCTTCAACCGACTGCGCTCTGTGGTGGTCGCTTCCGGCATCATCGGCACCTTCAAGGCCCCGCCCAGCTTCGACAAGAACAAGTTCTGGACCGAGACCTTCCAGGTCGCCACCATCGCCAAAACCCTGGCCCAGGAGGCCAAGGTGCTCGACCCCGAGACCGCCTTCACCTGTGCTCTTATCCACAACATCGGCGAACTACTGATCCAGAGTACCTTGCCGGAAGAGGCGGAGCTCATCAATCTGGCGATCCAGAAGGGGAGCAGCCGGGTCGAGGCCCAGCGGGAGATGCTGGGTTACGACTACGCCCAGCTCGGTGCCGAGCTGGCGCGGCGCTGGAACCTCTCCGAGGCCTTCGTCGATGCCATCTCCCAACAGCTGGATCCCCTCTCCCACGATCCGGTCAGCAAGGAGGCGGTGCTGATCCGCCTCGCCGTGTTTATCTCCTTCGCCTGGAACGCGGGCGTGCCTGCCCAGGCCATCATCGCCCGCTTCCCCAAACCGCTCGCCGACCAGTTGGGACTGGATCCCAAGTCGCTGGCAGGCCAGCTCGAAACACTGCATGAACAGGGTAATGCCCTTGCCGATCTTCTGACTCAATAAGCATCATGACCCATCCGTTTCTGTTTCATCCCCAGGTGGCGCCCTGGTTCAAAGAGAGCGCCGACGCACTGCAATTGACCCTCTTTAGCGATCTGGATGCACCGATCCGCGAGGTGTGGCTACGCCACGAGCCGGATAACGAGGAGTACCTGATCCCGATGACGGCGGTCTCCACCCGCGATCGGCTGCAGGTGTGGCAGGCGACACTGCCGCTCATCAAGGGACAGGATATCCACCTCTACAGCTTCAAGTGCCTCACCGACGAGGAGCAGTGGTGGCTGCACGGGGCGGGCGTCAGCGCGTCCATGCCGCCACGGGAGCAACATTTTCGCTTCAACAGCCTGCACCAGCCACCGGCCTGGGTGCAGGATCAGGTGTTCTACCAGATCTTCCCCGACCGCTTCTGCAACGGCGACCCGTCGCTGAGCGT
>NZ_JAAKNE010000085.1:0-19029 GCF_049170755.1 Aeromonas sp. 604176 | reverse complement strand
CGCAGGGAGTGAAGAATGATCTTGTCGATATCGAGACTCATGTCACAAAGCCATAGTGTTAGCCGAAAGGGTGAAGTATTATAAGGCGCTTTGAACCGAGATGAACTGAAGATTATGCCCATCGTATCAAAGTACAATAACGAGCAGTTTGACGCCCTGATGAACGACCTGATCACCGCCCTGGAAAAGCATAAAGCGCCGGTGGATCTCAGTCTGATGGTGCTCGGCAACCTGACCACCAATATCATCAATGGTATGGCTCCGGCACAACGCCAGGCCATCACAGAAAAGTTTGTCCAGGCCCTGACCGCATCGGTCGATAACCGCCATGACACACACTGAGTCCTGCGACTCTGTTGATTTGACGTTTCTCAACGCAGATGGATCACTATGGTCGAAACCGGTAACCCCTATCGTGATAATGTCTCTCGCCTGATCACCTGGGGGCATTGGTTCTCCTTCTTCAACATCATTCTGGCCATGCTGATTGCCACCCGCTATCTGGGTGCCATCAACTGGCCGTCGACCACGCTTGGCGTGGTCTATCTCGTTGTAAGCTGGATTGGCCACTTCTCTTTTTTAAGTTTTGTCACTTACCTGTTGACGATCTTCCCACTCAGCTTCCTGCTGCCCAAAGAGAAACCGCTGCGTTTCATCTCGGCCATCATCGCCACCCTGGCGCTGGTGCTGCTGCTAATCGACACCCAGGTATTCCGGCTGTTCAAGTTCCACCTCAACAGTCAGGTATGGCAGTTGCTGCTGGATCAGGCGCAAACCGAAGAGGGCTCAATCTGGAGCATCATCTTCGTTGCCGTGCCCACCATCTTCCTGCTGCAACTGCTGCTGTCGGCCTATGTCTGGCGCAAGATCAACAAGCGCAAGCGCCGCCAGTACGGCAATCAGGTGGGACTGGCCCTGCTGATCTGCTTTATTCTGACCCACGTGGTCAACAGCTGGGCCGATGCGACCCTCTATCAGCCGATCACCATGCAGAGAGCCAACTTCCCCCTCTCCTACCCTATGACGGCCCGCTCCTTCCTGGCCAAACATGGCTGGCTGGATCTGGATCAGTACGAGAAGCAGGCTGCTTCCCAGGGGGATAACAGCGACAGCCGGATGCACTATCCGCTGCGCCCGCTCAACGTCAACGCCCCCCTGACTCACAACAATCTGCTGATTGTGGTGGTCGATTCGCTGCGCTTTGACATGCTCAACAACATCAACATGCCCAATCTGCAGCGCTATGCGGATCAGCATCTGACGTTCCGCAATCACCTGAGTGGCGGCAACGACGACCTGATGGGCATGTTCAGCCTCTTCTACGGGTTGCCCGGTCACTACTACAAGGACATCAGCAGCGACAAGCGTCCGCCGGTGCTGTTCGACGAGATGCTGCGCCAGGATTACCAGTTCGGGCTGTTCGGCGCGATGGAAGATGCCCAGAAGTATCGCAAGAGCATCCTCGCCGGTCTACGCAAACAGGTGTTTGTCTCCGAACAGAGTGACGATGGCAAGCTGCTGACCGACTGGCAACAGTGGCTGGAGAAGCGCTCTCCCGAGCGTCCCTGGTTCTCGCTGGTCTATCTCTCGAGCCCCGGCGACTACCAATTGCCCGCCACCATGAAGGGGCCGTTCCAACCGGAGCTCGCCAACTTCAATCCGGCGACCGCCTATCGGGCGGAGAACCTGCAAAAACTGGAAAACCGCTACAAGAACTCGGTCTTCTATACCGACCAGTTGCTTGAGCAGATGCTGACCAAATTGCAGTCGCAGGGGATGGACAGCAACACCATCGTCGTCATCACCTCCAACCACGGTCAGGAGTTCAACGACACCCGCAGCAACAGCTGGGGCGCAGGCAGCAACTACTCACCCTATCAGGTGCAGGTACCGCTGGTACTGGCCTGGCCGGGGCGCGGCAGTGACGTTCGGGAACAACCGAGCAGCCATTTCGATCTGGCGCCGACCCTGATGCAGGGGATGCTGGGCGTGCGCAATCCGGCGCGCGATTACAGCGTTGGCCGCTCGCTGTTTGATACCAGCCCGCGCAACTGGCTGCTGGCCGGGGATCAGAACGACTTCGCCATCTATGAAGGGGACACCATCACCCACTTCAACAAGCAGGGTGACTTCGAACTGCTGGAGCGCAACAGCTATCGCCCGATCAAGCACGGCACCCCGGATATGGGCGCCATGATCCAGGTGATGAACGAGCTGAACCGCTTCTATCGCAACCAGTGAAGCGCCCGTTAATGGCTTGATACCATAAAAAACGCCCCGAATTCGGGGCGTTTTTCGTTGTATAGCCGGGCCACGTTCACGACAGTTAGCCGCCCCACCCTTGCGGGTACTTGTAGCCGACGAAACGCTTGGCTGCATAGGCTTTGAAAGCCGCCGAGTTGTAGGCCGCCGCCACATCTTTGGCAAACGGCTGATCCGCATCTGCGCTTTTCACCACCACCCAGTTGATGAAATCGTAGCTGCGCTCCAGAAACAGTCCTTCACTAAACGGGATACCGCTGGAGGCGGCAAAATTACCGTTGATCACCGAGAAATCCACATCCTCGCGCGAGCGTGGCAGTTGCGCCGCCTCCAGCAACACCAGCTTGAGATTGTGCGGATTGTTCACCACATCAAACTCGCTCGCCTTGAGCGGGTTTATCCCCTCCTTGAGAGTGAGCCAACCAAGATCCTGCAGCATCAACAGCGCCCTGGCCTGATTGGTGGGATCGTTGGGGATGGCCACCGTGCTCCCCTTTTTCACCTTGTCGAGTGCCGCCAGCTTGCCGGAATAGAGCCCCATAGGGCCGGTTGGCACCTGGGTAATGGGCGCCAGCGACAAGTCGCGATCTTTGGCAAAACTCTCCAGATAGGGTTTGTGCTGGAAGCAGTTCACATCCAGTGATCCGTCAGCCAGAGCAATATTGGGGGTCACATAGTCGGTGAACTCCACCAGCTTGACCTTGTACCCCTTGGCCTCCAGCTGCGGCTTGATGGAGTCGGTTACCATGTCGGCGAAATCCCCCACCGTAGTACCAATCACGATCTCCTGTTTGGTCGGCAAGGGCGCATCGGCGGCAACCGCGGAAAAAGAGAGGCTCCCGACCGCCATCGCGGCAATAAAGGTGCTGGCGCCAGCAGTGGCGCGCAAGGAAGCAGTCAAAGGAGAAGATAAGAAGGAACGAAACGGCATAGGGACTCCCTGTCAGGTACGCATCAAGCTATGGGACTGCGGCGGGGTGGCTCTCAGAGATTAAGCCCCTTAAACCGCAGCAATCTAGCCATCTAAACGGCTATTTAAATTACCATAACAGAGCCATCCACTACCGCCAAGCAATAAACCTCTGGTCCCACCTCATCACCCTTGCTGTCACCCCCCAATGCATAGCCGCACTCACGTTGGCACATACAACCATGCCACTCACGTTCAAGAGCGCACGAGCTCCCTTCAGGATTACCCCGAATCAAGATGGCTGCGGCGAAGGAGAGTCACGAGAGAGTGAATTACAGATAAAAAGATCAGTAGTGAGCGGTGAGAACCATTCTCAATAGAACACATAACCAGCGTCATTGGAATACCTACCATAAATCAGATCGGATTTCTTTGAACCTCATTGCGTTTTTTGAAAATGGCTCTTTTTGAACCCCTACCACCCGTGTATAGATTTCCGTCGCACTCAGGATGGTGCGATCCAAGATGGAGTTAAAAAAATAATGAAGCAAACATCGTTAGCACTGGCGATCACAGCATTGCTGTCGACCCTGCCCAGTGCGCTCGTTCAGGCAAATGAAGGTTGTGCGCCGCTCACCGGCAAGGAGAGCGGCATGGATATCGGACGCAGCAGCACCGAGCGCTGCCTGCCAGGTACCAATCCCCTGCAGGATCAGCAGTGGTATCTGCTCAACAGCGGCCAGGATGGATTCAGCGCCCGTGGCGGTATAGCGGGCAATGATCTCAACCTCTGGTGGGCTCATCGCACCGGCGTGCTGGGCCAGGGAGTCAATGTGGCCGTGGTGGATGATGGTCTGGCCATCGCCCACCCGGATCTGGCGGAGAACGTGCGTCCGGGTTCGAAAAACGTGGTAACCGGCAGCGATGACCCGACACCGACCGATCCGGATACGGCCCACGGCACCTCGGTCTCCGGCATTATTGCGGCGGTAGACAACGCCATCGGTACCAAGGGGATAGCCCCGCGAGCCCAGCTGCAGGGATTCAACCTGCTGGATGACAACAGCCAGCAGTTGCAGAAGGATTGGCTCTACGCCCTTGGCGACAGCGATGCCAGTCGCGACAACCGGGTGTTCAACCAGAGCTACGGCATGAGTGTGGTGGATCCCCGCTCTGCCAACTCTCTGGATCAATCCCAGCTTGATCGTCTGTTTGAACAGCAGACCCTCAAGGCGCAGGGCGCGGCCTATATCAAGGCCGCCGGCAACGGCTTCAACAAGATAGCGGCGGGCGGCTATGTGCTTAACCGCACCGGCAATGGCCCCAAATTGCCGTTTGAAAACAGCAACCTCGATCCCTCCAACAGCAACTTCTGGAACCTGGTGGTGAGCGCGCTCAACGCCGATGGCGTCAGATCCTCCTACTCCAGCGTCGGCAGCAACATCTTCCTGAGCGCGACCGGCGGCGAATACGGTACCGACTCTCCGGCGATGGTGACCACGGATCTGCCCGGCTGCGACATGGGTTACAACCGCACCGACGATCCCAGCACCAACCGGCTGCACGACAACCCGCAACTGGATGCCAGCTGTGACTACAACGGTGTGATGAACGGCACCTCTTCGGCGACCCCGAGCACCGCTGGCGCCATGGCGCTGCTGATGTCTGCCTATCCCGATCTGTCGGTGCGGGATCTGCGGGATCTGCTGGCACGCAGCGCTACCCGGGTTGATGCTGCGCATCCTCCGGTCATGGTGAGCTACACCAGCAGCACCGGAAAACGCCGTGAGGTCAAGGGACTGGAAGGGTGGGAACGGAATGCCGCCGGCATGTGGTTCAGTCCCACCTATGGCTTTGGCCTGATCGATATCAACAAGGCTCTCGAGCTGGCGATCACTCACCAGCCACTGCCGCCACTGGTACAGTTGCCATGGCAGAAGGTCAAACCGGTGGATCGCGCCTCTGCCGCCATTGCCGATGTGGGCAATAGCCCGACCAGTTCGACCGCCACAGTAGCGACCCCGCTGACGGTCGAAGCGGTACAGGTCACGGTCAGTCTGGATCACCTGCGTCTGCCCGATCTGCTGATCGAACTGGTCTCCCCCGCCGGCACCCGCAGCATACTGCTGAACCCGCTCAACAGCCTGGTTGGCCAGTCGCTCGATCTGCAAAAACTGGGTTATGTGCGTACCAAGGGCTTGCGTGACATGCGCCTGCTCTCCCACAAGTTTTATGGTGAACCGGCGCAAGGCACATGGCGACTGGAGGTAACCGACGTTGCCAACGGTACCCGTCAGGTCTCTCTGCTCAATCGCGAGACCCGTGAGCACACCACCCTGACCGAGCGCAACAACCGCCAGCCAGGCAAGCTGATCGAGTGGTCCTTGCGGATCCTGGGTCACGACGCCAACCACAGCTAACAAGCGAGGAGTTTTATCATGAACAAACCGGTTACCTTACTGCTGGCCAGCCTGTTGGCCCCCCTCGCCCTTAATGCTGTGGCGGCAGAAGCCGTGACTCTGGAGGGCAAGCAGTACCGCACTATAGAGGTAAATGGCCAGACTTACCTCATCCCCGACCATGGCAGCAAGTCGCGAACCACCCGCAGTCTCGATGGCAAGGAACCGCTGCAGACCCTGCACCGTGGCGATGTGCTGATGCAGGGGGCCGCCAGCCCCGAGCTCACCGTCAGCGGCACCCTGCTGGTGGAAGCCGATGACAACCAGGCCAGCGCGCTGGCCAGCCGGCACGGCCTGCGCTTCAAGCAGAGCAGCGGCGGCATCGCCCTGCTGGAAGCCAAGCCGGGCACCGATCTGAACGCCGTCGCCACGGCGCTCAAGCAGGAGGGGGTCAAGGTGCAGATTGAACTCGCCGGGGCCCTCAAACAGCCCAAGTGAGCCGTCCCGGGCCATTGCCCGGGCATATCAGCTGATCTTCGAGGGGGCCGCCGGCCCCCTCGCGTGTTGATCGCAGCCATCCTCATTGGCCGTCAGGCCATCCGTTTTCCCTCCTTCTCCCCTGCCCTTTCCCCTCTTGCCACCCCCATCTTTGCTTTGGCACCGCCTTTCGATGCGACCTTGCTCACAACTCGGCCCCCTTGCTCCCGCCGGCACATTTCTCGCTCCCCCGGGGCAAGGCAGCCATCGCCCGGCTTGTTAACCTGCCTGCAGCCAAACGCCGGCCCACGGGCCCGTTTGGCCTTCCTTGCGATATCCAATGGCAGCCGCCAGCAGAGCGGCCCAGCCCGGGCGGATGCCTTGCGCCCGGTGTCGATATCTCCTTTGTATTTTTATTCAGACAGTTACGAGGACGTCTTCATGCCTATCACCACAAAATTGAAAGCGGTTTCACTGGGTGTCAGCCTGGCGCTGGCCGGCCTGCTGGTCGGTTGCAACCAGAATGACTCGGATCCCCTGGTCAAGGACGATGCCTATTACCGCGGCCAGGCCGAGGCCATGGTGGCCAAGCTGACCCTGAGCGAGAAGCTGGACCTGCTCTCCGGCCCCGGTTACGGCAGTGCCAACGGCGCCATCAACGTCAAACAGGACGTGCCCGGCGTGGCGGGTTACATCAACGGCGTACTGCGCAGCGCGGACGGCATCGACATTCCGGCCCTCAAACTGGCGGACGGGCCGGCCGGGGTGCGGATCAACGCCAACCGCGACGGTGACAGCGCCAGCTACTATGCCACCGCCTGGCCCATCGGCTCTCTGCTCGCCTCCAGCTGGGACGTCAAGCTGGTCAAGGCCGTCGGCGAGGCCATGGGGGACGAGGTGCGCCAGTACGGGGTCGACATCCTGCTGGCTCCGGGCATGAACATCCAGCGCAACCCGCTCAATGGCCGCAACTTCGAGTACTACTCGGAAGATCCCCTGCTGACCGGCAAAATCGGCGCAGCCATGGTCAACGGGGTGGAGAGCAACGGGGTGGGCACCACCATCAAGCACTACTTCGGCAACAACTCCGAGACCAACCGCAACCAGATCAACGACATCGGTGAACCGAGAACCTTCCGCGAGATCTACCTGCGCGGCTTCCAGATAGCGGTAGACGAGGCCCAGCCCTGGGCGGTGATGACCTCCTACAACAAGGTCAACGGCACCTATGTCAACGAGCGCAGGGATGCGGTGACCGACCTGCTGCGCGGCGAGTGGAAGTTTGACGGCCTAGTCATGTCCGACTGGTTTGCCGGCGACGTGGCCAACAACGCCTACAAGCAGGTGCTGGCGGGGCAAGATTTGATCGAGCCGGGCAACGTCAAGGAGCAGTTGCAGCAATCCATCGCGCACGGCGATCTCGACGAGGCCAAGGTGAACGAGGCCGCCATCCACATCCTGACCCAGGTGATGAAGAGCCCCTCTTACAGCCAGTTGGCCATCAGCAACAGCCCGGATCTGACCGCCCATGCCAAACTGGCCCGTCAGGCCGGCGCCGAGAGCATGGTGCTGCTGCGCAACGAGGCCGCGGCCCTGCCGCTGGCGGCAAGCAGCACCCTGGCCAGCTTCGGCATCAATCAGATCAACACCTACAAGGGCGGCACCGGCAGCGGGGATGTGAACGCCGCCAGCACCACCACCATCGCGCAGGGACTGGCAGCACGCTTCCCGGTCAACGAGGCGTTGCAGAGCTACTACCGCGATTTTTACGAGAACAACAAGGTCTATCACGAGGGGCAATTTGGCGCCAAGGGCTACTACACCTGCGCCGAGGCGCCGATCAGCGGCGAGCTGGCGGCGCTGATCGCCAATGCGGCCGCCACCCAGCAAGCCGCCGTCATCAGCATTGGCCGCCAGGCCGGAGAAGGGGCGGATCGCAGCAGTGGCAAGGGGGACTATCTGCTCGGCGATGACGAGCGCGCCCTCATCGACGCGGTGAGCAGCGCCTTCCACGCCCAGGGCAAGAAGGTGGTGGTGGTGCTTAACGTCAACGGCGTCATCGATACCGCCCAGTGGAGCGACAAGGTGGATGGCATCCTGCTGGCCTACATGGCTGGCCAGGAGACCGGCCACGCGGTGGCGGACGTGCTCTCCGGCGCGGTCAACCCGAGCGGCAAGCTGGCCCAGAGCTTCCCGCACAGCTACGCCAGCGTTCCCTCCGCCGGCACCTTCCCGGGCGAGGACACCGACGGGGACGGCGAACCGGACGATCTCTACTACAACGAAGGGATCTACGTGGGCTATCGCTACTACAGCACCTTCGAGCAGGCGGTCTCCTACCCGTTCGGCTTCGGTCTCTCCTACACCAGCTTCAGCTACACCAGCCCCGCCATCGCCAGCAATACCCTAGCGGACGGCAGCGCCGGCAACCTGGTGCTGACCGCCACCATCACCAACACCGGCGCCGTGGCAGGCAAGGAGGCGGCCCAGGTCTATGTGACCGCCCCCGAGGTCAAGCTGAAGAAACCGCTCATCGAGCTCAAGGCCTTTGCCAAGACGGCGCAACTGGCACCGGGGGCCAGCGAACAGCTGAGCTTCACCATTCCGGCCAGCATCCTCGCCAGCTTCGATGAGGCCAGCAACCAGTGGATCGTGGAGCCGGGCCGCTACAGCGCCTACATCAGCCCCTCGTCGGATGTCTCCGCCAGCACGCCGGTCAGCTTCACGGTTAGCAAAGAGATCGTGGTGAGCAACACCACGCCAGGGGCACTGGCACTGCCGACCGGGGTGGATCCCGCCAGCGTCACCACCATCACCCGCTAACAAAGGCAGGCACGGCCGGGCCCCCAGCCCGGCCTTGCCCGAACATTGCCCAGCAATGACCCGCCCACGGGACCGGCCTTGCACCGGTCCCGTTTTTATTGGCGGGCGTTGCGATAGGCTAGCGGCGTCATCCGGGTGTTGGCCTTGAAGAAGCGGTTGAAGGCGCTCTGGGACGAGAAGCCGACCCGATCGCTGATGTTCTGTAGCGGTTGATCACCCTCCCCCAGCAAGCGGCAGGCTTCGCTCACCCTCGCCTCCCTGAGCAGGGTTGAGAAGCTGCGTCCCTCCCCCTGCAATTTGCGATTGAGGGTCCAGCGGCTGACATTCATGGCGGCGCACACCTCCTTGAGCAGGCTCTCGTCGCTCTCCAGCCCCCCTTCCCGGATCTTGTGGCGGATCCGCTCCCCCACCAGACAGGCAAAGGGGGCCCGCTCGGCGATGTCGGCACAGATCTGCGCCAGCTGAGCCAATTGCAGATGACCCAGCGGCTCGTTGTAGCACTGGCTGGAACAGTCGAGTTGGGCGTTGTCGATGGTCAGGGTGTTTTCCTCCTGCTCCCAGCGGCAGCGGGTGGCGAAGAACTGGTCCAGCAACTGATGGCGCGGTGGCGGCCGCCCCGTGAAGCCCACCGAGACCCGGGGATCCGCCAGATAGACCCGCAAAATCCGGTAGAGCATGATGAAGTTGGGGATGGCCTGACTCGCCCCCAGGCTGGCAGGCCCCTGATTGACATACAGGTATTGGCTGGCCTGCGCCCCCCGCCGTACCCGCAGCTCGTCACAACTGCCGATGATGGGGCGATAGGCCAGCAGCACCTCGAGCGCCGCCCGCGGCGAGGGCTGGTTCAGGCACAGGCTGATGAGCGGCGGATAGTGCTGGTAGAGCTGGCCGATGTCGTAGGAGAGGATGGTTTCGTGAAAACTCGCCAGATAGGGCTGCATCAGTTGCAGCATCCGGTAGTGGCTGTGGGCCGGCAGCCGGCCCTGCTCCCGCTCGATGTCGAACGACGTGAGGCCGCCCGCCATCAAAATGGCATCGGGATCGCCCCCCTGCTGCTGGCAGGCTCCCAGCATTCGTCTGATCACCTGGTTTGATACGCTCTGTGACATCCGTCGTCCAGGCCTCCGTGCTGACAGGAAATTGCTCGTGATCTCCACTTTATCGACTACTGATCCACCTCCCATCGAACAGGGTTAGGAGACCAGGGACCATTATGGGGCGGTCACAGGACGAGCAGATGTAACGGAGTGTAAAAGCACGGGCCAGCACGCATATTTACTCCCTATCGTCAGCCTCACCCATTATGAGAGAGGCAGTCCGGCAGGAATCGGACAAGAGCAGCGATAGTCAACCAGTCGCCCACCGCGATAGGGAAGAGAATCACCCATATCAGGAGGCATACGACGAGCCGACCGGGTTTCACACGGAGTCGGCCCCATCCATCTGTTGAGCTGCATGGATCAGATGTGCCCGTTCATTATTCAGAGGCTGGCGGCAGAGTTGGAAAAACTGGTGGGGTTGTGTGGATTAGCGACACGAAGCTCACTGTGACATGGAGCCAAGCCACGGGAGTGGGTGTGAAAAAGCAGATAAAAACAATGCCAGTCAGGCTTTACTGACTGGCATTAGCCTCATACCGAGGTTTTTTATCACCGGGTAATCGCCATCTCCATTCAGGAGGGTTGTTCGCCTTTGCTCTGGGCACCCGGCGGCAAGGGTTTGCGCGCCATCAACTCCAGTTCGAGCAGAGCATAGCGGTGCTCGATGAAGTCATAGACGTTGTTGGAGAGCGCCAGCTTGAAGTAGCTGATGGCTTCCTTGCGGTTGCCTTTGCCCAACTCGAACTTGCCCAGATAGAAATAGGTTTCACACAGGCGCTCGGCCAGCTCCCGGTTATCTTTCACCCCTTTCACCACATTGCCCATCAGCTGGGACGCGTTGATCTCACCGGTGTAGAGACGCACCAGATCCCAGTTCCATGCATCGTCATCGTACTTGTTGAGGCGCTCGCGCATCCGGCTCATGGCCGCAGCGGGATTGAGCTTCTGCTCGGCCAGATAGAGCCAGATCACCCGATAAGGGTCTTCCGGCTGCGCTTCGTAGAAACGCTTCATATCGGCCGCTGCCAGCTCGGGACGATTACCGTAATAGAGGGCAATACCGCGGTTAAGGTAGGCATAGTCATAATCGGGTGCCAGCTCGAGGGCTGAGTCGAATGCCTCATAGGCTTCGTCGTAGTTCTGCTGCTGTACCAGATAGACACCGATGAAGTTGTAGGCTTCAGCGAAATCCGGTTTCTCCCGCAGGGCCCTGTTGAAATCGAGACGGGCAAGGGAACGCAAGCCGACGCGATCAAACACCACGGCACGTTCATAGAACAACTCGGCCCGTTGCTCCGTGGTCAACTCCATTTCACTCAGCATCTGCCCGAGTCGGGCGAGCGCCAACTCGCTTTGGTAGGAGACCTGCAGGGGGGTCGCCAATACCAGTGAAGCAGGCTGCGCCTTGGGAACCTTAGGGGTGTTGACATGACTGCTACTGCTGCAACCCCACATGGGTAGCAGCAACAGGATACCAAGGAGGTATCCAATCCCTTTCCTGACGTTCAATGAACACTCCGACGCTTACGCTTGACCCCGCATATGGTAAAGGTCAGCCGCCACTTTGTCATGTAGCTGAGCCCCTCTCCATCAAATAAATCAGGATTCGACAGGGTATCCGGCCTCCAGCCAGCCGCGAAAACCGCCGTCAACACTGATTACGTTGCGATAACCCATCTGTTGCAAATTGTCGGCCGCCAGTACGGAGCGAAAACCGCCACCACAATAGAGATAGAGCGTGGTCTCGGGATCCGGGAACAGGGTCTCGATATCCCGCTCAATCACTCCACGACCCAGATATTGGGCTCCGGGCAGATGGCCTTTGGCCCACTCGCTCTCTTCCCGCACGTCGATCAGGTGAAACGTGCGCCCTTCGTCCTGCCAGCGCTTGATCTGGTGAACATCGGTTTCGGTGATGCGGGAGCGGATCCCGTCAACCAGCGCCAAAAAACGGGGATTGTGTTGCATGGCAAGCTCCTTTTGTTGAAATCATCTGCGTCAGCAAACGACACGCAGAGATAAGAAAAGAGCGCCATGAGGCGCTCTTCACTGTTACGGCAGGATTTCCTGTTGGTCCGCACCCTCTTTCTCTACCTGGGTGGGCAGCATGTGCTCGCGCTTGACGCCGAGGAACATGGCAAACGCACTCGCCACATAGATGGAGGAGTAGGTACCGAACGCCACACCGATCACCATGGCCACGGCAAAACCGTGGATCAGCGCGCCGCCCTTGAGCAGCAGCGCCAGCACCACCACGAAGGTGAGCCCGGAGGTGATGATGGTACGGCTCAGGGTCTCGGTCATGGAGAGATCGAGAATGTAGTCGGTATCCCCTTTGCGCACCTTGCGGAAGTTCTCCCGCAAGCGGTCGAACACCACTATGGTATCGTTCAGGGAGTAACCCACCAGGGTCATCAATGCCGCCAGCACGGTCAGGTCGAACTCGTACTGGAAGTAGGCAAAGACGCCCAGGGTGATCACCACGTCATGCACCAGCGAGAGGATGCCGCCCATGGCCAGACGCCATTCAAAGCGCACCGCCACGTAGATCAGGATGCAGATGATGGAGGCCAGCATCGCCAGCGCCCCGTCAGTAGCAAGCTCGTCACCGACTGAAGGGCCGACGAATTCGACTCGTTTGAGTACAGCGCCCTCATCGAGCAGCTTGGCCGCTGCCAGCACCTCGTTACCCTGCTGCTCGACCTTGACCCCCTCTTTAGGGGTCAGACGGAACAGTACGTCACGGCTGGAGCCAAAGTGTTGCAGGGTGGCTCCTTCAATCTTCTGCTCTTCCAGAACGTCGTGGATCTTGTCCAGGCTCACCGACTGCTGGAATCCCACCTCGATGGTGGTACCACCAGTAAAGTCCAGACCCCAGTTCAGCCCCCGATCAAACAGGAAGAACAGGGCTACCACCATCAGCACGGAAGAGAAAACCACACCCGGCTTGGCATAGCGCATAAACGGGATCGGTTTTTCAAAATGTAGAATCTGAAACATTTCTCTATCCTCAGATGGGCAGCTTGTCGATACGCCGTCCACCCCAAGCCAGGTTGATAATGGCACGGGAAACTGTGATGGCAGTAAACATGGAGGCGGTCAGACCAATGCCCAGCGTCAGGGCAAAGCCCTTGATGGCGCCAGTACCGATACCGAACAGGATCACGCAAGTGATCAGCGAGGTCACGTTGGAGTCGGCGATGGTGGAGAATGCCCGATCAAAGCCCAGATGGATGGCTTGCTGAACACCGCGACCGTTGCGGATCTCTTCACGAATACGCTCGTAGATCAGTACGTTGGCATCCACCGCCATACCCAGCGTCAAGACGATACCGGCGATACCCGGCAATGTCATGGTGGCCCCAGGGATCATCGACATGATGCCGACAATCAACACCAGGTTCATGCAGAGCGCCAAGTTGGCGACCCAGCCGAACGCGCGGTAGTAGATCCCCATGAACAGCACGATCACCAGCATGGCCCAGCCGATGGCTTCCATACCGCTGTCGATGTTCTGTTGACCCAGGCTCGGGCCAATGGTGCGCTCTTCCACGATCTGGATCGGGGCGATCAGGGCACCGGCACGCAGCAACAGCGCCAGGTTGTGGGCTTCGTTGGCGTTGTCGATACCTGTGATGCGGAACTGGCTGCCAAGGCGCGACTGGATGGTGGCGACGTTGATCACCTCCTCCTGCTTGCGGAACTTGCGCTTGCCATCCGGACCAGGCTGACCGACCGGCTTGTACTCGATGAAGACGGTCGCCATCCCTTTACCGACGTTGTCCTTGGTAAAGTTGGCCATCTTGTTGCCACCCTGGCCATCCAGCTTGATGTTGACCTGGGGACGGCTGTACTCGTCGAAACCGGACTGGGCACCCACGATGTGGTCACCGGTCAGGATCACTCGCTTGTGCAGTACCACCGGACGACCATTGCGATCGGTATAAACCTTGGAACTGGGGGGAACTCGCCCTTCAGCAGCCGCCTGAATATCAGCCGCCTCATCCACCATGTGGAACTCCAGGGTCGCGGTCGCACCGAGGATCTCCTTGGCACGAGCGGTATCCTGAATACCGGGCAGTTCAACGACAATGCGTTCGGCGCCCTGCTGTTGTACCAGCGGCTCGGCCACACCCAGTTCGTTGACCCGGTTACGGATGATGGTGATGTTCTGCTCGAGGGCGTACTTCTTCACCTCCTTGATCTTGGCTTCGCTCAGACCAGCCAGCAGGATGAACTCATCCCCCTTCTGCTCGGTAGTGAAAGTCAAATCAGGGTTCTGACGACGCAGATGAGAAACGGCGCGTTCCTGATCGGCTTCGTCACGGAAGATCACCTGCACCTGATCACCGACCCGGCGTACGCCGGAGTAACGGATCTTCTGGGTGCGCAGCTCGGAGCGGAAATCCTGCACCATCTGCTCTTGCTGCTTGGTCAGTGCTTCGGCCATGTCCACTTCCATCAGGAAGTGCACACCACCGCGCAGATCAAGACCCAGCTTCAGAGGCGCCGCACCGATGGCTTCGAGCCAGGCGGGAGTGGAAGGTGCCAGGTTGAGTGCGGTAATGAAGTTGTCGCCCAGCTTGTTGGCAACGATATCGCGCGCCTTCAGCTGGTCTTCGGTGTTCTTGAAACGGATCAGGATAAAACCGTGCTCGAATGCAGCATGTTTGACCGGGATCTTGGCCGCTTCAAGGGTCTCTTTCACCAGATCAAGAGTATCTAGCTTGACTTCGGCACCACGGCTGGCAGAAACCTGCAAAGCCGGATCTTCGCCGTAAAGATTGGGGGCTGCATATAGAAAACCGATGGCGATCACCAGGATCACCATCAGGTATTTCCACAGCGGATAGCGATTCAACACGCTGTGCTCCTTGGGAGATTAAAGGGACTGGATAGAACCCTTGGGCAGAACGGCAGAGACGAAGTCCTTTTTGATGGTGACTTGAGTCTGGTCGTTCAGGGCGATCACCAGGTAATCGCTGTCTGCAGCCACTTTGGCAATTTTGCCAACCAGGCCACCGGAAGTGAGCACTTCATCACCCTTGGACAATGAGCTCATCAGATTGCGGTGATCCTTGGCACGCTTGGCCTGGGGACGATAGATCATGAAGTAGAAGATCAGGCCGAATACGGCCAGCATGATGATCATTTCCATACCACCACCCTGTGCACCCGGTGCTGCGCCTTCTGCATACGCCTTGGAGATAATGCTCATTTAACAACCTCTTATTGATGTAGATTTAAAAAAATTATATGTTGTTGTTATTTAACGTCATTTTCAGCTAACGGAGGCACAGGCTTCCCTTGCCGACGGTAAAACTCTGTTACAAAGTCGTCTAATTTACCCTGCTCGATCGCGTCCCGCAAACCCTGCATCACACGCTGGTAATAACGCAGGTTATGAATCGTATTCAGACGGGCACCGAGGATCTCGTTGCACTTGTCCAGATGGTGCAGGTAGCTGCGGCTGTAGTTCTTGCAGGTGTAGCAATCACACTCGGCATCCAGGGTACTGGTGTCGTTGCGATGTTGGGCGTTGCGGATCTTCACCACACCATCGGTGGTGAACAGGTGGCCGTTGCGGGCGTTGCGGGTCGGCATGACGCAGTCGAACATGTCGATACCACGGCGCACCCCTTCCACCAGATCCTCCGGCTTGCCGACCCCCATCAGGTAACGCGGCTTGTCGGCTGGAATTTTCGGGCAGACGTGCTCGAGGATGCGGTGCATGTCCTCTTTGGGTTCACCCACGGCCAGACCACCGACCGCATAACCGTCGAAACCGATCTCCAGCAGCCCCTTTAGGGAGACATCCCGCAGATCTTCGTAGACCGAGCCCTGAATGATGCCGAACAGGGCGTTCTTGTTACCCAGTGCATCAAACTTGTCGCGGGAGCGCTTGCCCCAGCGCAGGGACATCTCCATGGACTTGCGCGCTTCTTCATAAGTAGCCGGGTACGGGGTGCACTCGTCGAAGATCATCACGATGTCGGAGCCCAGATCGTACTGGATCTCCATGGACTTCTCGGGGTCAAGGAAGATCTTCTCGCCATTGATGGGGTGACGGAAGTGGACGCCCGCTTCGGTGATCTTGCGAATATGGCCCAGGCTGAACACCTGGAAACCACCGGAGTCGGTCAGGATCGGGCCCTGCCAGTTCATGAAATCGTGCAGATCGCCGTGGGCACGCATCACTTCCTGACCCGGACGCAGCCAGAGGTGGAAGGTGTTACCCAGCAGGATCTGGGCGCCGGTTTCACGCACTTCTTCCGGGGTCATCCCCTTGACGGTGCCGTACGTCCCGACCGGCATAAAGGCCGGCGTTTGTACCACACCACGTTCGAAGACCAGTTGACCGCGACGGGCACGGCCGTCGGTGGTTTTCAGTTCAAATTTCATTGCTACCTCGGCTGCGTCAGATAAACAGTCTGACTATAGGAGGGCCGCTCACGGCCCGGTAAATAAGCTGAAGCTTATGCTTCAACCTGGCGACGGGTGACGAACATGGCATCCCCGTAGCTGAAGAAACGGTACTGTCCGACCACGGCTGCCTGATAGGCCGCCATCACGTTGTCATAACCGGCGAAGGCGCTGACCAGCATGATCAGGGTCGACTCCGGCAGATGGAAGTTGGTGACCATGGCATCGACAATCTGGAACTGGTAACCAGGGAAGATGAAGATATCGGTGTCACTAAAAAAGGGCGCCAGCGGTTTGCCCTGCGCCAGGGTGACCTTGGCCGCGCTCTCCAGCGAACGGACCGAAGTAGTACCGACCGCAATCACCCGGCCACCACGGGCACGGGTGGCCGCGATGGCATCCACCACCTCTTGCGGCACTTCCGCATACTCGGAGTGCATGTGGTGATCTTCAATCTTATCTACCCGCACCGGCTGAAAGGTGCCCGCCCCTACATGCAGGGTGACGAAGGCCGTTTCAACCCCTTTGGCCCGAATTTTCTCAAGCAGCGGCTCATCAAAGTGCAGGCCGGCGGTCGGCGCAGCGACAGCGCCCGGCTTTTGATTGTAAACGGTCTGGTAGCGCTCCTTGTCGGCATCCTCGTCGGGGCGGTCGATATAGGGGGGCAGCGGCATGTGGCCGATGGCCTCCAAAATCTCCAGCACCGGACGCGGGTCGAGGAAGTGGATCTCGAACAGGGCGTCGTGGCGGGCGCGCATCTCTGCCTCCACACCACCATCCATGATCATCCGGGTGCCGGGCTTGGGCGCCTTGGAGGCCCGGACATGGGCCAGCACGCTGTGCTCGTCCAGAATGCGCTCGACCAGTACCTCCAGCTTGCCGCCGCTGGCCTTCTGGCCAAACATGCGAGCCGGAATGACACGGGTGTTATTGAATACCAGCAGGTCACCCGGATTGAGCTGATCCAGCACATCCACAAATTGACCGTGGCGCAGGGCGCCAGTCTGACCATCGAGCTGCAACAGGCGGCTGGCAGTACGCTCTGCCATCGGATAGCGGGCAATCAGCTCGTCTGGCAGATCAAAATGAAAATCGGATACTTGCATCTTTCACCTCGGGGGGAATCGGCGGCTAGTCTAGTTATCCCCATCTTCCAAGGCAACCCAAAAGACCAAAAACCCAAGAGAGACAAGGGGTAGCGAGCAATATTGAGACACACATCCGGTTAATGATTCTTTAATGTTCTGTATTGACCCTGATCATGTTTTGCCAATGGGCGCTGGGCTAGGGTGAAAGCAGATACACAAGGAGGCCCACCATGATGACCCTATCCGAAATCATGACCGAACACCCCTTCACTCTGGGTCCGTCAAACAGTGTCAAACAGGCGATGGACCTGATGCAGCAGGAGCGAATCCGCCACATTCCCATCGTCGACGAGCAGCATCACCTGCTGGGGTTGGTAACTCTCACCGATATCCTGGCCACCCGGGAATCCAAGCTGCTGCTCATCAGCCCGGAGCGGGAAGCCGAATTTACCGACAGCGTGCAACTCGACGAGATCATGACACGGCAAGTGGCGAGCGTAGATCCTCACGCCGGCATCAAGGAGGCAGCACTTTACCTGCAGCGCCACAGATATGGCTGCCTGCCGGTACTCAAAGGACGCAAGCTAATCGGTATTGTCACCGAGTCGGACTTTATTGCCGTGGCCATCAACCTGCTGGAATTGATGGAAGAGCAGGAACCACCTACCGACTTTTGATAGATCAAGTTGTAATTAAATTACAATAAAAGCGTTTTCAGCCGTCTAAATAAGCTGAAATGATGAAACACTTTCATTTTGATTGAAAAATTACAACAAACACTTGCCTTGTGATCTGCGTCACACTATTATCCCTCCCATGCAATAGTTGCCGAGGGGAAGACGAGGGATTGTGCACCCATTATCTTCCTCTCATATGTCTGCAAGTTTGCACACCCCGTAGTTAGTCTTTGCTGTAAAGCATTTGTTTATATAGCCATTCCTTGTTTGATGACCCGGCCCTGTCGTTGCGATAGCGCCGGGATTTTTTTATCCGCGTTTTCTGCTCTCCCCCTTGTCAGCACATCCCCCATCGCTGCGAGGAACGGTCTCAACCTCCTCGCCACCTGTTTGCTCTATATGTTTGCACCACCGTTTATCTCATCGCGTTATCGTGGCTCTGCACACCTCTTCCCATGCCTTGAAAAGGCGATGTAGCGCACAGATATTGAACCACGACAAGGAGTTATCTCAGTAGGCCTGAGATATTCATGTTAGGTACAGCCATAGTGAGCTATCTAATAAGTAGATTTAAGCGATTCAAAATTGCGGCTTTTCTCGATTAGTGGAAGCCCCTATGATGAATCCATCGAAAGTTAAGCGCCTCGTCTGGCAGACTCTTCAACACCAGACCGGCATATGTACATCACCAAGGAGCAATTACATGTCTACCTACATCAACACTGAAATCAAGCCGTTCAATGCTACCGCCTACCACAATGGTAAATTCGTTCAGGTGTCTGACGCTGACCTGAAAGGCAAGTGGTCCGTGGTCTTCTTCTACCCGGCTGACTTCACCTTCGTTTGCCCGACCGAGCTGGGCGACCTGGC